>JBARNF010000389.1:0-5758 GCA_049802835.1 Bradyrhizobium sp. | reverse complement strand
GCCCTTGCCGATCGACAGCTTGATCGTCTTGCTGTGGTAGACCTCGAGCTGATCCTTGAAGACGCGGACCACGTCACCGGTGTGGTTGTAGAGAATGGTCCCGCCTTCCGGCGTGTTCTTCGGCCGGAAATCCTTATGCTCGAAGCCGAGCGCGAGCAGCCGATCGGACCGGCCGCCGAGCGCAAGGAACACGCCCTCCGAGCCCCTCGGCGCATGCGAGGAGAAGCCATGCGGCTGCGGCCGATAGACGTCCTCGAACGCCTCGGACTTGAGCCCTGTCATGTTCTTGAGGATCTGCTGCGTGCCGCTGTCGTCGGTCTTCTGCACCGTGGCCCGCCGCAGCGTACCGATCAGACCTTCCTGGCCTTCCGGAAACCAGATCCACATCCGTCATTCCCCTGCATCCGAGCCCCAGGCTGCGCCAGCCGATCCGCCCTTGGCGCCGCTGCCGCCGAGCGCGCGGGGATCGACCAGCGACAGCACGCTCAGCGAGCCGTCGGTGCGATCCTGCGACCAGGTCACGGTCTCGATCGCCATGTCCTGCGCGACGTCCAAGAACTGGCTCTGCGTGAAGATCAGCGCGCCCGGCTCCCATAGCGTCCCGCCATCGTCGCGGAAGCCCTGCACGGTCACGCTGGCCTTGAGGCTGTTGCCCGCCTCACGGTCGCGCCGCGCCTGCGCTCGCTTCTTGGCGCGGTCCTTATCGGTGTCGCCGTCGTGGAACACGATCACCGGACGATAGCGCCCAACCTCGGCGTCGCGCGCGAGGCCCTCGATCTGCAAGGCATCGTCGCCATGCCCATAGGGCTTTTGGCCGCGCACGATGACGTCGGAATGCCGGCCGGACCAGTTATGATCCGCCTCGCCCTCCTCCATGTTGACGCCTTCGAGGATGGCGCCGGCATGCCGCTTCCTGCCGCCCTTGGTGATCAGGATCGAGCCGTCGGCCTGGCCGACCGGGAAAACCCCCTGCTCGCGGCAGAGCTTTTCCAGGCAGCGGAACGCGGTCTCACCTGGCGTGATGCGATAGATCGGGACCTTGGTCAGCGGGACGTCAGCGGCAATGCCGACGGCGAACTTGTCGAGCGTGGCCGCTATCTCCTGCGGGTCCTTGCTCTTGAACTGCCCGGTGTCGTGCACGGCGCTAGAATCAATGAAGTCCTGCGCCTTGGAGCGGCCGGAGATCGTGATCTCGGCCCGCTTGTGCTGGCCGATCTTCGGCTGGTAGCGGTCGACATAGCCGCGGCAGGCCAGCGAGCCGTTGAACAGGATGTCGATCTCCGTGCCGGCCTTGAAGGTCCAGGCCGTGGCCGCGCCGCCCGGCTCGGCCGCCGCCTCGATCTGGAACGACCGCGCCGCATCCTGAAACGAGGCGCGCACCAGCACGCGCCGCCACGCCGTCCATTGCCGGCCGCCGGCAATGACGGTGACGACCTCCTCATTGAGCATGCCTACCTCGACAGCGCCGTGATCTCGCGCGGCATCAGGAACGGGTTGCGGACGGCGTTGCGCGCGACCAGCTCGTCGGCGCGGGTCGGATCGGCGTAGAGGATCCAGGCGAGATCGAGCGAGGGCCGCTGCCGGTTGCTCTCGACCGCGATGACAGGCGCCAGGTTGGCGATGGTGCGGGTGAGCCAGTCGATCACCCTGTCGCGCAAGGCCTCGATGGCGACGAATAGGGCGGCGTTTGCCGCCCCGTCGGTCTGGTAGAGCTCGGTCTCGAAGCGTTCGGCGATCTCGCCGCGCGCGGTCACGCCGTCGGGCCTCGCCGCGAAGCTCGTGCGCAAGATCGCCTCGGCATAGGCGATCAGGGCCGCAAGCCTGACGGCACGGCTTGCAGCCGCAGCATTCTCCGCCGCCAGCTTCTGCGTCGGCGCGAGATAGGCGACGCCGGAGACCGAGACAGATGGGAATGAGGCCACCAATTCGAGCGCCGCGCGCACAGCCGAGGCCGCAGGCATAGCGTCCATGGTCTGCCTGACGAGACCGATGAGGCTGGCGACCGCCGCGGTCGCGGCGGCGCCAGGCACGGCGTCGTTGGTGATGCTTGTCGCAAAGCTCCCGACCACCAGCGGCACTGCGTCCCGCACCACGGCTGACACCTTCGGATCGACCGGATAGCTCTGCCTGATCACATCGAGCGCCGCCGCACCTTCGGACAGCGTATCGGTGACGGCCGCCACTACCAACGCGGCCTTCCCTGCTGTTGTGATCGTCGCCGGGAAACTCTGCGCCAGCACCGACGCCAATGCCTCGGCCGCGACAAACCCGACATTCTGCAGCAGCGGCACCGAGACCAGACCCGATGCCGCACCCTTGCGGACGAATTTGAGCTCGAAGGCCACATAGCCCATCTGATCGCGCTGCGTCGCACGCTCGAAGCTCTGACAATGCACCGTGACCGGCCCGAAATACGGCACGACGAGCATGCCGGCGCCGCGCGAGGCCAGCACGGCCTTCAGCGCCGTCGCCAGCGCGTCCGCGCTATCGCCATGCACATAGGCCGAGCCTGAATAGACCCGCGGCTCCTCGCCCAGATCCTCGACAAAGGGATCGTCCCGGTTCGGAAACGTGTGCACGACCAGGCCGCGCCCGCCCTCCTCCTTGTCCTGCTCGAAATAGAACGGCACGCCCTTGAAGGAGGCAGGCCAAAGCGTCTTGAGCCAGTCGCGGCCGGGCTGTGATGTGGCCATCGGCGAATCCTCAATTCGTATCGTAGGAATGAAATCGGCGAGCTCGGGAGTCCGCCAATGGGCCAATTTGGGCCACAACAACTCGCCTCACATCAGAGTCCGGGAATGTCCCTTAAGGGCGATTATCGGACTCCAAGATCTATGGCCGTGCTTTAATCGGGTGCCGTCAATCGATTCCAGCTGCGCGGGAGCCTTGGCCGTGTCGAAGCCCACCAATCATTGCGTTTTCTGTGGGACAGCCGGAACACTTACTAAGGGACACCTAACACCAAAGTGGTTCCTGGAGGTCCTTCCTAATCCCGCAAACAAGCACGGCAGCGTTCAAGGCCTCTACCGAACGTTCAGACCCGACCCGGCCCTATCAACTCCCTTTGCCGAGGGGCCAATTAGGCAAGGGCGCGCCGGCAGCAGGAAACCGCGCAATACCTGCCTTAAGTGCAACGGCGGCTGGATGAGCCGGATCGAGAAGGAGGCGAAAAGCGTCCTACGCCCCCTCATCGAGGGGCATAATCTCGCTCTGGACGCAGAAGCGCAAACTAAGTTGGCGCGTCTAATCTGCCTGATAACGATGCGTTTTGAGTTCACGGACGACAGGCCGGCAATTCCTGAGACGGACAGAAATGCGCTTCGCGAAACAGGCGATCCGCCGCCAGACTGGCGGATATGGATTTGCAAGTTCGCGGGGACCGCTCGCGGCCAATTTTGGTACAATCGCTCCGCCGTTCTCCTAGAACCAAGTGCCACCTCAAGACCATCACCCGAAGTCTTGGATACCCAGAATTCAATGTTTGTCTGGGGCAGATTCTGCGCAACGGCATTCAGCTCCACCGCCACCGTCTTCCATGCCGATCGCACTGGATTTGACGGTCAACTGCACCGAATCTGGCCTGTCGTTGAGACGATAGTCTACACCAAAAAACTCAAACGCCTCGACGACAGGAAGGCCGCGTTGCTTGCGGACGCCTTGCTGCGCAGATTTTGCTAGCGTGACTACAAACACTCTTCTTCGACGTGGCCTTCGAAATCGTGCTCGCGCCGGTCGTGATCTTGAGCGTGTCGACCTTCACGTGGCGGCTCTGCTTCATGATCTTCAGCGGATCGGTGCCGGCATCGAGCACCGACCTGACGAAGACGGCACGAGGCGAGTGACCTGAGAAAGCTCATGCGCTTCCAAGCGTCGGAAGCTCGGGGCGTTCGGGCCAAGAGAATTGTGTGGGATCGCGGAGAGAGACACTCATGCGCCTAGTGAAGATTGCGAGCGTGTTGGCAGAACGCCCATACCATTGAAACTCCTGAAGTAGATCTTTGTCTTTGAGTTTCTCGGCCCTCGCATGGCCTTGAAACCATTTCGAGCTGAGGCGAGGGCCTTCCGCGTCAATCATGAACGTAAAAGGATTATGCAGAGCGTTATTTCTGCGTTCTTCGAACGACTGTGCCTTGCTCAGTACCCACAAAATATCCTCTTTCTGCTTACCGTCAGCCAAAACAACGCTAGCAACGGCTTTGACCATATCGCGCTGAGTTCGATCGTTGGTCACTGAATACCAGATAGCTTGCGGAATCTTGCCGTTCTGAAGCCCGGTTAGAACCCAGAACAAACCGCCCAGATTTTCATGAAGCGCGTTCCATGAATATACTAGCCAGCCGAGCTGGATAGCGTAGGGCTCGAAACGCTTGTCCAGATCTTCCCAGCCAGGCCATTTAACGAAACGGGGTTCGTCAGCCATTCGGTTCTACCTCTGTCGCGAGGCTTTTCTACCATAACAGACAGCGTGTTACATCCTTCGGGATTGGTGGAAATGGGGTTGGCCCAGTTTCGTGCGAGTTTGGCGCGACGAATCCGGGACCTACCTGAAATTCACCGCGCCTGGAGCCGATGTCTCATATGGGCTGATCGTGTCACTTTGGCCGTAGGGCGGCCTCTTCCAGTCTGCTCCGATTATCGGACGCCAGCGGACTAAAACCCCGGCAAATACTTTCCCAGTTCGTTCTTGATGACCGCCTTGGCGATCTCTACCAACAGGCCGGCGGTCCAGCCGCCGGCCTTACCAGCGAAGCCTTTGGTCTTGCTCCAAACATCTTCGTTGCGGATAGAATCCGTGAAATCATGACCTCGCCAAGTCAAACCCATGTAAGCGATGCCGTCCATCGGCTGAGCTTCGCGAGGACAGTCCAAAAAGCCCTCGTCCCTAATGAGTTCAAGATGGTGCAACATTTCAGCGTCGGTCGCCTCGATGCCTTCGAGCTCCTTGTCTCCGACCACAATCGACACGACATCGCCCATCTCTATGGGCAGCTCTTCAAGCCGCAACATTATGCTGCGAATTAAGTCCATGCTTCGTCGCATCTCAGTTCTCCCGACGCGGGGATAATAAAGCCGAAATCACAACCACCGGCTACCGAAACTTCTCGCCAGCTTGACCGTCGAGACCGTTCTCGCGCCGATCGTAACCCTTGAGCGTGCTGACCCTCACGTGGCCGGTCTGCCGTCACCTTTCGAGCAATACATTCGAAAAATTTGAGAGGACGCTGGCGGCTCATGATCGGACGTCAATCCGCCGATCCAGACGCCGCACTGACGTCCGGGAGGGGCTGAATGCGAACGCCGGTAACTCGGTCACAACGGTCTCGTTGAGTTACACATGGCAGCGTGGCCGCCAACATTCATGGCACCGCCCCCACCTCCGGCATTGACCGCCCGGTCGAGCCGGTGGAGCCCGTCGCCGCACTCCCGCTCGATCGAAACGCGTTGATCGCATTCTGAACACGCAGCTCGATCCGTGTGAGAAAGTCAGGCGAAGGCTCGATCGTCACCTTGGTCTCCAGCGTGGCGTTGCCGACCACCTCGGCCTTGGCCGGCTCGGCCGAGCCGATGCCCGTGGCTTTCCGGATGTCGTCGATTGTCCATTGCGATGCGAATTGACCTCGGCCAGGCGTACCGGCTGGCGCGTAGCCGAGACTGGTCAAGTCGCCCTCGATCTTCGCGCGCCTAGCGTCGTTCATCGCCTTGAGCTGCGCCAGATAGGTCGGATCGCTGTCGCCATATACAGCGGCAGCCCGTTCCG
>JBARNF010000388.1:0-2243 GCA_049802835.1 Bradyrhizobium sp. | reverse complement strand
GTGCTCGGCGCAGAGCCTCGAGACCATCGGCCGCACCTTGCTGCGCTATCTCTACACGCCCTGAGCGGCTCGCTGCGCCGAGGCGCAGGCCGCACGGATCGCCGCGGCAAGGCCGTGCGGATCATCGGTGCCGATGCGATGCACCTCTCCGCACCGGATGCGCAGCTCCACGGCATCGAGTCCCGACACGGTATGGAAACGTATCCCCAAGACGATGCCGACCCCGAGCCCATGCCACCAGCGATTGCGCACCACGCCGATCTCGGTGATGGCGTCGAGCGCGACGCGATGGCGCCACAGGCCGGGGCCGAAGAACCAGCGCAGCTCGCCATCGCCGACTTCGACCGTCAGCGACGAGAACAGCATCGCGATCACGAGCTCGGTCGCGAGCAGCGCGATTGCGACCGCGCCGTGGCCCGCATTCCACAGCAGCACCGCGCCGAGCGTGCCCGATCCGAGGCACGTCGCGATGGCCACGACGCCCCATTGCCTGCGACGGTACCGCACGGCCATCTCCCCCCAAGCTGGCGAAGATGACTATAGCGCGCGGCGCCTCAGTTTCTCGCGTTATACGCGAAAGACCCGTGGACATCCCCCGGCGCGGCGCGATGCCGAACGGCGCGTTCGTCACGCCATGGCCGGCTCCGCCAGCCGCTGCTCGGCCGGCGCAGCAGATTTGCGCGACAACAGGCCGGGCCGCAGCGCCTCGGCCGCTTCGGCACCGGAAATGACCACGGCCTCCACGCCCGCGCCGGCATTGCCGCCACCGGCGATGACGAGATTGCGCACCGGGGCCTTGGCGCCCTTCAGCCGCCCCGCCCGGGCCACGCCATAGATCGCGCCGGCGCTGGCGAGATCGTAGCGGGCATAGGTCACCGGACTGGCGTCGGTCCGGTAGACGATGTGCTGCGACAGACCGGGGATGATGGTTTCGGCGGCCGCGATCATCGCGTCGCCCAACTGCTGCTTGCGGACCTCGTAGTCCGGCGAGCGCCGCCACGCCTTCCAGTCACCACCGCCCTGCTGCGGAAACCAGCCCTTTGCGTCGTCGCAGGGAATGATGGTGATGATCGTCATCGTCGAATGGCCGGCGGGCGCGGCCGACGGATCGAGCTTGGACATCACCGCAAGCCCGATCCCCATCGGCGCATCGAGATGGGTCGCCGGCGCGATGTCCGGCACGAAGTCGAGCCCGACATGGACGGAGAAGCAGGAGTTGGCGGGTTCGATCGCGCGGGCGCGCTCACGAAACGCTGCCGGCAGATCGGCAGGCTGCAGCAGCTCGGTGAACGTGCGCCCGAGATCGGCATTGGACACCACCGCCTGCGCGCGGACCTTGCGGCCATTGCCGAGCTCGACGCCGACGGCGCGGCCCTGCTCGACCAGGATGCGCGCGACCGGCGACTTCAGCTGCACCTCTCCTCCGCGCGCCGTGATCGCCGCGACGAGCACGTCGGCGAGGTGCCCGGAGCCGCCGACCGGATAGAAGCCGCCCTTGAAATAATAGCCGAAGATCGGGACCATCTGGGCGCAGGTCAGCCGCTCGCTGCCGTCGCCGAGATAGCCCGACAGCGCGTTGAGATAGGCGATCAACTCGGGATCGCTGACATGGGCGGCGACCAGCTCGTCGAACGGCCGGTTCATCCAGCGAAACGCCTGCGGATGCCTTTTCGGAAACGCCAGCATCTCCTCCAGCGATTCCGGCATGCCGGGAATACCGCTGCGGCCGCGGCCGGTCGCGTACATGCTCTCGAAGATCGCATGGATCGTATCGAACAGCCGGGTGAGCCCGTCCGCGCTGGCGGGAAACGATTCGCAGAGCAGCCCGACATAGGCGCGCCAGTCCTCGGGCACGTCGATGCGGCGGCCGGCGAGCCGGTAGGAATGGCTGACGCGCTTCCATTGGATCAGGTCCGCGACGCCGAGCCGGCGCAGCACGCTGTCGACCGGACCGCCGGGCCAGACGCCGGAGAAATCATGCGGCCCGGCATCGAAGCGGTAGAGCACCGGCCTGTTGTCGTGATGCGCCTTGCGCAGATAGCTGTGGCAGAAGCCACCGGGCACGACGTGGTGATCGAACACCTTCACCTTGAGTCCGGCATCGGCGAGCAGGGCGGCGGCGGTGAGGCCGCCGATGCCGGCGCCGATCACCGCGACGTCGCAATCGAGGCCGGAGGTCGCGGTGAACGCCGGCGCCGGCCAATGGTAGTCCTCGCGCGACGCCCGCATGCGCTGTACGGCCT
>JBARNF010000387.1:0-2781 GCA_049802835.1 Bradyrhizobium sp. | reverse complement strand
GTCCCTACCCGACCATGTATGTCAACCAGCCGTGGACAGTCCGGCAATATGCCGGCTTCTCCACCGCCGAGGATTCCAACGCGTTCTACCGGCGCAATCTCGCAGCAGGCCAGAAGGGCCTGTCGGTCGCCTTCGACCTCGCCACCCATCGCGGCTATGATTCCGACCATCCGCGCGTGATGGGCGACGTCGGCATGGCGGGCGTCGCAATCGACTCGATCTATGACATGCGCACCCTGTTCGCGGGCATCCCGCTCGACCAGATGAGCGTGTCGATGACCATGAACGGCGCCGTGCTGCCGATCCTGGCGCTGTTCGTCGTCGCCGCCGAAGAGCAGGGCGTGCCGCCGGAGAAGCTGTCGGGCACCATTCAGAATGATATTCTGAAAGAGTTCATGGTGCGCAACACCTACATCTATCCGCCGTCGCCGTCGATGCGGATCATCTCCGACATCTTCGCCTTCACCTCGCAGAAGATGCCGAAGTTCAACTCGATCTCGATCTCCGGCTATCACATGCAGGAAGCCGGCGCGACGCAGGATCTCGAGCTCGCCTACACGCTCGCCGACGGCGTTGAATACTTACGCGCCGGCATCGCCGCAGGCCTCGACGTCGACCGCTTCGCACCAAGGCTGTCGTTCTTCTGGGCGATCGGCATGAACTTCTTCATGGAGGTCGCCAAGCTGCGCGCCGCGCGGCTACTGTGGGCGAAGCTGCTGAAGCCGTTCAACCCGAAAGACCCGCGCTCGCTGTCGCTGCGCACCCACAGCCAGACCTCGGGCTGGTCGTTGACAGCGCAAGACGTCTACAACAACGTCGTGCGCACCGCGGTCGAGGCGATGGCGGCCACCCAAGGCCACACCCAGTCGCTGCATACCAACGCGCTCGATGAGGCGCTCGCGCTGCCGACCGACTTCTCGGCGCGCATCGCCCGCAACACGCAGCTGTTCCTGCAGCAGGAGAGCGGCACCACCCGCATCATCGATCCCTGGGGCGGCTCCTACTACGTCGAGCGGCTGACCCATGACCTCGCCGCGAAAGCCTGGGGCCACATCCAGGAGATCGAAGAGCTCGGCGGCATGGCCAAGGCGATCGAGGCCGGCGTGCCGAAGCTGCGCATCGAGGAGGCTTCGGCCAAGACGCAAGCCCGCATCGACACCGGCCGGCAGTCGGTGATCGGCGTCAACAAGTACAAGCCCACGGACGAGCCGCCGCTCGATGTCCTCAAGGTCGAGAATTCGACCGTGCGCCGGCTGCAGATCGACAAGCTCTCGAGGTTGAAATCCGAGCGCAAGCAGGCTGACGTCGACGCTGCACTCGCCGCGCTCACCCGCTCGGCCGGCGACGGCAATGGCAACCTGCTGGCGCTGGCGATCGATGCCGCCCGCGCCAAGGCCACCGTCGGCGAAATCTCCGACGCGCTGGAGAAAGTGTTCGGCCGCCACCGCGCCGAGATCAAGTCCATCACCGGCGTCTACAAGCGGGAGATCGCCTCGATGTCGGGCAAGTCCGAGAAGCTGCAGGCGCTGATCGAGGCGTTCGAGGAGGCGGAAGGGCGCAGGCCACGCATCCTCGTCGCCAAGATCGGCCAGGACGGCCATGACCGCGGCCAGAAGGTGATCGCGTCGGCCTTCGCCGACATCGGCTTCGACGTCGACATCGGGCCGCTGTTCGCCACCGCCGACGAGGCGGCGCGGCAGGCGGTCGAGAACGACGTCCACATCCTCGGCGTGTCGTCGCTCGCCGCCGCGCATCTCACCGCGGTGCCGGAGCTGAAGGCCGCGCTGAAAAGCCAAGGCCGCGAGGACATCATGATCATCATCGGCGGCGTGGTGCCGCCGCAGGATTACGACGCGCTCCTCAAGGCCGGCGCCGAGGCGATCTTCCCGCCGGGCACCGTGATTGCCGACGCCGCCGAGGAGCTGATCCACAAGCTCAATTCGCGGCTCGGGCACAGCGAGGCGGCGGAGTAGCCGGCGCGATCAAGAGCACTGCTCCGATTTACCTATTGCCGACGCTCCGCCGGATCGGAGCTGGAGCCCGTTATGGATTTTTAAACAACGCCCCTAATCCTTCGGGTACGTATAGCGCATCCGTCACGACCGGAGCGATGGGATTACTTTCGGAGAAGGCAACGAGGCGATTCGCAGCGCCGCTAGAACCGGTGAAACACCCTTCAGGAGTGTATACGGCGAATTCGGCCTCGCCGAACCCGATGGCGGTCGCCAACTCTCTTCGCTTTTCCACGCTCCAAATCTTGACTGTCTTGTCCTCGCTGACCGAGATGATCCTGGAACCGTCAGCCGTGAACGCCACGGCTTCTACATCCCCTCGATGGCCCGCCAGGTTCGCAATTTCTTGTCCAGTTTGTGCATCCCAAACCCGCACAGATCTATCGCGGCCGCCTCCTCCAGACACAATACGCCTCCCGTCCGACGACCAACTTGCGGACACGACGTAGTCACCATGCCCCCGCAACGCCTGAAACGAACGCATTTTGACTGTCCAAATCTTCAGCGCCTGAGCGTTCTGACTCGGCAGGATACCATCAGAGCCCGCAGTGACTATTCGTTGCGAGTCCGGCGAATACTGAACGCGAAGCGTCTTACGACTATTCGCATCTAGCACCACGACCTCTCGATTGGACACCGTGTAGACGCGAGCCTTGCCATCGTAGCCAGCGCTGACGAACTCCCCCGATCCATTTGGAGCATAACTCAGGGAACGAATCACCGATCGGTCCAACTCCAAACTACTTTCACCACGCACTCCCTCCAATTG
>JBARNF010000386.1:0-7810 GCA_049802835.1 Bradyrhizobium sp. | reverse complement strand
GTGAATCCGGACCGGCTGCGGCTCGAATGGGTGTCGGCGTCCGAAGGAAATCGTTACGCCGAGATCGTCACCGATTTTACCGACCGGTTGAAGGCGCTCGGCCCGCTCGGCACGGGTGAAAGCATCGATCCGAAAGCGTTGAAGCTCAAGCTGGAGGCAATCCGAAAATTGCTCCCCTACATCAAGCTGGTGGAACGGGAGAAGCTGCGCGTGCGCTTCGACGACAAGGGGAAGTACGAGGAGTTTTTTGCCAGCGACGCGCTCAATTCGCTCTTCGACGGCTTGATCGGGGACAAGCTCGCCGTCAGCCAGATCATGGTGGCGCTGCGCGAGCAGGCTCTCTCCACGGGAGAAATCGCCGACAGCCTGGGCATGAGCCCGTCCGAGGTGTCGAAGCACCTGAACAGCTCAGCCCGGCAGAGGCTGGTCAGGTTCGACCAGAGCCGGAATCGCTATGCGCTCGCCTGATCGACGGCAATGACAGGGACCGACACGATGGATAGCGAGAAGATTGAAGAGATCATCGATCGCCATCACGGCGAAGCCGGTTCGCTGATCCAGATCATGCTGGATATCCAGAACGAGCTTCACTGGCTGCCCCAGGAAGCCTTGGAGCTGGTTGCCGAGAAATTGCAGGTCCCGATGAGCCGCATCCGGCACACGGCGACGTTCTACAAGGCCTTCAGCCTGGTTCCCAAAGGGCGTCACGAAATCAACATCTGCATGGGAACGGCCTGCCATGTCCGCGGCGCGCCGCGCGTGCTCGAGGTGGTGCAGCAAATCACCGGCATCCAGCCCGGCGAGACCGACGCAGACATGAAGTTCAGCCTCGACACCGTCAATTGCCTCGGCTGCTGCGCGCTCGGACCGGTGATGGAAATCGACGAGCAGCATCTCGGCAAGCTGGTGCCGGCCAAGACCGCCGAGCTGTTGAAGAACTACCAGTGAGGACGTTCATTTGCCGATGATCAATTCGCCCGCCGAACTGGAAGCGCTCCGGCAGGACATCCTGTCGCGGAGGGATGCGGCCAAGCCGCGCATTTCGGTGTGCGCCGGCGCCGGCTGTCTCGCCACGGGCGCCAGCAAGGTCATCGACGCCTTCCATGCCGAGATCGGTAAAGAGGGGCTGACCGGGGAGGTGACCGTCAAGGGCACCGGCTGCCCGGGATTTTGCGAGCGCGGGCCCATCGTCGTCATCGATCCCGCGGAGACCTGCTATCTCCAGGTCACGCCGGAGGACGTTCCCGAACTCGTCGCCCGAACCATAAAAGAGAACGAGGTCGTCGATCGGCTGCTCTATGTCGATCCGGTCACGAACAAAAAGGCGGTGCGGGAAGCCGATATTCCCTTCTACAAGAATCAGAAGCGGAACATCATCGGCAACAATATCAAGATCGATCCCAAGTGCATCGACGACTATTTGGCGCTGGGCGGCTATTCGGCGCTGGCCAAGGCGCTGTTCCAGATGACCCCCGAAGCGGTCGTGGAGGAGGTCAAGACCTCCGGGCTCAGGGGACGGGGGGGCGGCGGCTTTTCCACCGGGATCAAATGGGACGCCGCGCGCCATGCGCCGGGTGACACGAAATACGTGATAGTCAATGCCGACGAGGGCGACCCGGGCGCCTTCATGGACCGGGCCGTGCTGGAGGGAAATCCGCACTCGATCCTGGAGGGATTGATCATCGGCGCCTACGCCATCGGCGCCCACGAAGGCTATGTCTATGTGCGCCAGGAATATCCCCTGGCGCTGGAGAACGTCGGCATCGCGATCCGGCAGGCCGAGGAACACGGCCTGCTGGGCCGCGACATTCTCGGCTCGGGTTTCGATTTCAGCGTCAAGGTGCACCGCGGCGCCGGCGCGTTCGTCTGCGGCGAGGAAACCGCCCTGCTCCTGTCGCTCGAGGGCAAGCCGGGCGAGCCCCGCGCGCGGCCGCCCTATCCGGCGACCAGCGGGCTCTGGGGCAGGCCGACCAACATCAACAACGTCGAGACCTGGGCCAATGTGCCGCTGATCGTCAACAACGGCGCCGGCTGGTTCAATCAATTCGGAACCGAGCGAAGCAAGGGCACCAAGATCTTCTCCCTGGTCGGCAAGATCAAGAATACCGGCCTGGTGGAGGTCCCGATGGGCGCGACGCTCAGGGACATCATCTACAAGATCGGCGACGGCATCCCGGCCGGCAAAAAATTCAAGGCGGTGCAGACCGGCGGCCCGGCGGGAGGATGCATCCCGGAACAACATCTCGACATGGCGGTCGACTTCGACGAGCTCGCCAAGGCCGGCGCGATCATGGGCTCGGGCGGCATGATCGTGATGGACGAAGACACCTGCATGGTCGACGTCGCGCGATACTTTCTCAATTTCCTCGCGCAGGAATCCTGCGGCAAATGCTCCCCGTGCCGGGAGGGCGTGAAGCAGATGCACCGCATCCTGACCAATATCACCGAAGGACGAGGAAGAGAGGGGGACATCGAGCTCTTGGAGGAGCTGGCGATGGCGACGAGCGCCTCGCTCTGCGCGCTGGGGCGAAGCGCCCCCAACCCGGTCCTGAGCACGATCCGCTATTTCCGACACGAGTACGAGACGCACATCAGGGAGAAGCGGTGCCCGTCCTATTCCTGCAAGGAGCTGGTATCGTACTACATCGATCCGGCGAAGTGCGGCGCCTGTCGGATTTGCCCCCGGGAATGCACGTCGGACGCGATCATCGGGGGCAAGAATCTGATTCATCTCATCGATCAGGCGAAATGCAACAAGTGCGGAACCTGCTTCGAAGTATGCCCCGCCCGCTTCGGCGCGGTCATAAGATATTCCGGGGAGCCGGTTCCGGGACCCATCCCGGAGGAGCTGAGAATCATCGTCAGGAAGAAAGCAGCAAGAGAGAAGCAAGATGCGTGAAATCTCCTTGACGATCGACGGCAGGGAGGTCGCGGCGACGGAGGATATGACCGTCCTCTCGGCCGCCCAAAGCGCGGGCGTATCCATTCCGACCGTCTGCCACCACGAGAAATTGCAGCCCTTCGGCGGCTGCCGGCTGTGCACGGTGGAAACCGAGGCCGGTGGCCGGACAAGCCTGGTCGCCGCCTGCATCTACCCGGCGCAGCAGGATCTGGTGGTGCGGACCCGCTCCGAGCGGATCGACAAGATTCGCAAGGTCCTGACCGAGCAGTTGCTGGCCTACGCCCCGGAGTCCGAGGTCCTGCAGGATCTGGCCCGCGACTATCATGCGGACAAGGACCGTTTCGCCAAGGAGCCGTCGTTCTGCATTCTTTGCGGCCTGTGCGTGCGCTACTGCGCGGAAATCAAGCAGAAGCACGCCGTCGGTTTCGTCGATCGCGGAGCGACGCGGGAGATCAGCTTCATCCCGGAGGTCGCCGCCCGCGAGTGCTGGGACTGCAAGGAATGCTTCCCGCTTTGCCCCACGTCGGCATTGCAGGCGGCCTTCGTGCTGATGCGATCGCTGACGTCGTCGCCCTCGTCTTGCAAACCGGATTCGGAATGACGGACGCTGCGCGCCAGCACCGCTTCAAGTGACGCCAAGAGGTAGGACATGAGGTACGCAGAGACAGGGTTTGACCTGGAAATCGATCTGTCCCGCGGCAGCATCGAGAAGGTCGCCAATGAGGCCGACCTCGCCGAATATTACCTCGGCGGGCAGGGCGCCGCAGCGAAAATATTGTTCGAACGCGTTCCGCCCGACACCGATCCATTCTCTCCCGACAATCTGCTGATCTTCAGCGCCGGCCGTCTGCACGCGACGCCCGCCCCCGCCGCCAATCGCACGGCGGTGAACACCTTTTCGCCGCAGACGAATTTGATGTCGCATTCCCTGTTCGGCGGATTTTTCGGACCGGAATTGAAGCACGCCGGCTACGACCGGATCATCATTCGCGGCAAGGCGACGGACCTGGTCTATCTGTACATCAACAACGACAAGGTGGAGATTCGCGACGCAACCCATCTTCGCGGAAAAGGTTGCACGGAAACCGGGGACCTCCTCAAAAAAGAATTGAACGACCAGAAGGTCCAGGTGGCTGCCATCGGCCTGGCCGGTGAAAATCGGGTCTATATGGCCTCGATCGACCACAATCACGCCAGCGCGGCGCGCGGCGTGGGCGTGATCATGGGCGACAAGCGGCTCAAGGCGATCGCGGTGCGCGGGACGAAGGACATCAACATCGCCCGGCCGGCCGAAATGTTCGACGTGTGTCAGCGTCTGCATCATAAGATGGGCGCGAGCGATGGCTGCGGCGATTGGATGGCCGTGGATGAAGACGACAGCTTCCACCACAACCACTTCGCCTGGGGAAACTCGCGCACGCGGCGCAAGGGCTACTGGAGCGCCGAGCTCCAGGACCGATGGACGCGGTGGAAGTACGACCACATGGACCGGCAGACGGGCTGCTACAACTGCCCGAAGAAATGCCGCAACGTGATCAAGTGGCCGGGCCGGCCGCGCTTTGCCTACAAGTGCTTCGGCAAGGACACCTATCACATGGCGGCCTTCCTGGAGCTCGACTTCAGCTACGAGATTCTCGGCGTCGCCCAGGAATACGGGGTGGACTCGTACTCGACCCCGCAGGTCATCGCCTTTGCGCTCGAGCTGCTCGAAGCCGGCATCCTGACCGACAAGGAGTTTCCCGACATGCCGGCCGACAGCCGCGGCCGGTTCTTCTATCTGCTGGACAAAATCGTTCGCCGGGAAGGGATCGGCGACATCCTGGCCGACGGCACCTCGCATGCCGCGCGCCGGATCGGCAACGGGGCCGAGAAGTACGACCACAACACCACGAAGAACTTCGAGCAGTTGCCGATCAAGCTGGGCAGGTTGAACCCCGCCTATTTCCTCATGATCGCCACCGGCGAGAAGATGAGCATCACCCAGATCGAAGGGTCGTTCCCGCAGGACCCGCTCCCCACCCAGGAGCAGAGAGAAGAGTTCGTCCGCAAGTGGGAGGCGGTGCCGGATGAGAAGTTCAAGAACTATTTCTTGAATTGGGTGAAACGCAGCGACATGTCCGACGAGGCGACCTGCGACATCGTCGACTGGAACGAGGCGATGCACTACATCGACGACTCGCTTGGTCTCTGCGGATTCGTGTCGTCGTTCCGCGGTCAGTTCGGCGGAGACGTTCCCTATCACATGAACAATATTCCCGAGGTCGTCTCGCTTGCCACTGGCTTGGGGATGGACAAAGAGAAATTGTGGAAAGCGTTTCAACGAATTCGCACGCTGGTGCGGGCGGTGAATGTGAGACGCGGCTTGCGGCGAAAAGACGAGCGGCCGCCCGAGGACCATTGGGCCGTGCGGGACGAAGCGTACGAGCAGGAGCTGCTGAGCAAATATTACGAATTCAAGGGCTGGAACCACGAGGGCGTCCCGACCCGGCAGACGCTGGAGCGGCTGGACATGGGTTACGTGGCCGACGATCTGGAAGAACGGGGAATTCTGCCGGTCGAGGAAAGTCCCGCCCGAAGGGCCGCGGCGGTTTGAGCCCGACAACGCGAATTGGAGGATTGGCCGTGAAGGGCGCGCGAGCGACGAAGATCGTCAAGGAAATAAAAGTCGACATCAACAAATGCACGGGTTGCCTCGCCTGCGAGATGGCGTGCTCGGCGTTTCACGCCAAGCCGCGATACAGCAGCATCAATCCGTCGCGCTCCCGCATCCGGGTGGTGGTGGACGAGCTCAACGACGAATACGTCCCGATCCGCGCCGGCGATTACACCCCGTCCGAATGCAACGGCCGGCACATTTATACGATCGACGGCAAGCAATACAGCGAGTGCAGCTTCTGCGGCGCGGTCTGCCCGTCGCGGGACTTCTTCATCGAGCCCGATTCGGGGCTGCCGCTGAAATGCGACATGTGTGAAAGCGTGCCGCCGCTGGCGGAGCCGATGTGCGTCCAGGTGTGCGAGGCCGACGCCCTCGTCTACGAGGAACGCGAGGTGGAGCGGGAGGAAAAGCCGCAGGAGAAGCGCGGGCAGATCGAGGTCGGATTGGAATCGCTGATCCATCAATACGGTATCGAAGCGGTTGCAGACAGCCTGAAGCGGATGTCCAAAACTTAAGAACGCGCCGGCGTGCGTTCGGCCATGTTGAACGCCTGATCGGGCCGATCCGCCGCGCGTGCACCGATCGTCTGATCGGGCTCGACGAAGCGCATCTTCGGCGGAATCCGGCGAAATATTTTACTTATTTTTATGAGTCGCGCCCTCTTGTTTCATTCGGGAAGGATGCAGCACAATCCTGGGCAGCCGACATGGTCGGTACGACTCCGGTTTTCGGAAACGACTGGCTCGGAATGCCATGAACATCGCGCATCTGCTGACCGCCGCCGCCAGGCGCGCCCCGACCACCCCGGCCGTTGTCCTGGATACGCGGATGCTGCACGACTACCGGGGCCTCGCCCGTCGCGTCGGGACGCTCGCGGGCGCGCTGCAAAACCGCTTGCGCCTGCGGGCGGACGATCGCGTCGCCGTCGCGATGAAGAACACCCCGGAATATGTCGAGGTGCTGTTTGCCGCTTGGCATGCGGGTTTGGTGGTCGTTCCGATCAATGCGAGCCTACATCCGCGGGAGATCGCCCATATTCTCGAGGACAGCGGCGCGCGCACGTGCTTCGTGACGCCCGAACCGGGCCGGGGCATCGCCAGCCTGCCGGCGTTGCCGGCGTCCCTCGACCGGCTCGTCGATGTCGCAAGTCGGGATTACGCTGAGCTGCTGGGGGCGGACCCGATCGGGCTCGTGGAGCGAGCGCCGGAGGATGTCGCGTGGCTCTTCTATACCAGCGGTACGACCGGCCGCCCGAAGGGCGTCATGCTGACCCACCGCAACTTGACCATGGAGACGCTCTGCTACCTGGCGGATGTCGACGCCGTCTCGCCGGGGGACGGCATCATCCATGCGGCTCCGATGTCGCACGGCTCCGGCCTGTACATCATGCCGCATGTCGCGCGCGCGGCCTGCAACATTGTGCCGGCGAGCGGGGGATTCAATCCCGCGGAGATCTGCTCGCTGCTCGGGGCGCATGCCGGGATTACCATGTTCTGCGCTCCGACGATGGTGCGCCGCCTGGTCGAACATGCCGGTATCTCCGCGGCTCGCCTTGCCCATCTGAAGACGATCGTCTACGGCGGCGGACCGATGTATGTCGCCGACCTCAAACGCGCGCTCGACGTGTTCGGAAACAAGCTGGTGCAGATTTACGGCCAGGGCGAGAGCCCGATGACCATCACCTGCTTGTCGCGCGCACAGCACGCCGCGTGCGCCGCTGCGCGCCATGACGCACGTCTGGCGTCGGTCGGCGTGCCGTTCACGGGCATCGAGGTCGGGATCGCCGATGCCGAAGACCGGTGGCTCGCCACCGGCGAGACCGGCGAGATCCTGGTGCGCGGCGATACGGTGATGCGCGGCTATTGGCGAAATCGAGCGGCGACGGCGGAGGCGCTGCGCGGCGGGTGGTTGCACACCGGAGACGTCGGCGTGCTCGACGAAGAGGGATTCCTGACGCTGAAGGACCGCTCGAAGGACGTCATCATCAGCGGGGGCTCGAACGTCTATCCCCGCGAGGTGGAGGAGGTTCTCCTCTTGCATCCCGGCGTCCGCGAGGTGTCGGTGGTCGGCAGGCCTGACGCGGAATGGGGCGAGGAGGTCACGGCATTCGTGGCGACCGAGCCCGGCATGCGGGTCGACGGCAAGGAGCTGGACCGGCTGTGCCTCGATCACATCGCGCGCTTCAAGCGCCCCAGGCAGTATGTCTTCGTCGATGCATTGCCCAAGAACGAGTACGGCAAGGTCCTCAAGAC
>JBARNF010000385.1:0-9716 GCA_049802835.1 Bradyrhizobium sp. | reverse complement strand
GCGTGATCGCATGCTCGGCGGTCGTGATCGAATTGCCGAACGGCGTGTTCATCACGATGATGCCCTTGGCGGTCGCCGCGGGGATCTCGACATTGTCGACGCCGATGCCGGCGCGGCCGATCACCTTGAGCCGCTTGGCACGCTCGATGATCTTGGCCGTGGCCTTGGTCGCGGAGCGAATCGCAAGGCCGTCATAGTCGCCGATGATGTCGGCGAGCTTGTCCTTGTCCTTGCCGAGATTGGGCTGGAAGTCGACCTCGACGCCGCGATCCTTGAAGATCTGCACGGCAGCCGGCGAGAGCGCATCGGAAATGAGAACTTTGGGTTTGGACATGACGATGTTCCTTCACGCCCTCCATTTGAGGAGGGGCGGCGCAGCGCGCCGGGATGAGGTGAAAGCGATCGGATCGTAGGGTGGGCAAAGCGACGTGCCCACCATCTCTAATGTCGGGTGACGTTGGTGGTGAGCACTGCGCTTGCGCCTTTGCCCACCCGACACACATCGCCGAA
This sequence comes from Bradyrhizobium sp., assembly GCA_049802835.1. Taxonomy (GTDB): domain Bacteria; phylum Pseudomonadota; class Alphaproteobacteria; order Rhizobiales; family Xanthobacteraceae; genus Bradyrhizobium. Next base: position 9,206 of record JBARNF010000385.1, on the reverse strand, counting down.
TTCCGTCATTGCGAGGAGCACTTGCGACGAAGCAATCCAGATTGTCTTTGTAGTCCTGGATTGCGTCGCTGCGCTCGCAATGACGAAGAAGGACCTCAGGCAGCCTTCGGCAGCGCCGCCTTGGCTTCGGCGAAGGCCCAGTCGATCCACTGCGTCAGCAGCGCGACGTCCTTGGCTTCCACGGTGGCGCCGCACCAGATGCGCAGGCCTGCCGGTGCATCGCGATAATGCGCGAAGTCGAAGCCGGCGTTCTCCTTCTCGACCAGCGACACCAGCTTCTTGGCGAACTCAGCTTGCGCATCGGCCGACAGCGCCGTGATGGCGGGATCGACGACCTTCAGGCAGACCGAGGTGTTGGAGCGGATTGCCGGATCCTGCGCCAGGAAATCGATCCACGGCGTCCGCGCCTTCCAGTCGGCCAGCACCTTGGTGTTGGCGTCGGCACGCGCGATCAGCGCCTTCAAACCGCCGATCGACTTGCCCCAGTTCAAGGCGTCCAGATAGTCCTCGACGCACAGCATCGACGGCGTGTTGATGGTCTCGCCTTCGAAGATGCCGGCATTGAGCTTGCCGCCCTTGGTGAGGCGGAAGATCTTCGGCAGCGGCCAGGCCGGCGTGTAGCTCTCGAGCCGCTCCACCGCGCGCGGCGACAGGATCAGCATGCCATGCGCGGCCTCGCCGCCGAGCGCCTTCTGCCAGGAGAAGGTGACGACATCGAGCTTCGGCCAGTCGAGCGCTTGCGCGAACGCAGCCGACGTTGCGTCGCAGATCGTCAGGCCTTCGCGGCTGGCGCTGATCCAGTCGGCATTCGGCACGCGCACGCCGGAGGTGGTGCCGTTCCAGGTGAAGACGATATCGCTCGCCGGATCGGCCTTCGACAGATCAGGAATCTCGCCATAGGGCGCATGCAGCTTGGTGACGTCCTTGAGCTTCAGCTCCTTGACGACGTCGGAGACCCAGCCCTCGCCGAACGATTCCCAGGCGATGGTGGTCACGGGCCGCGCGCCGAGCAGCGACCAGAGCGCCATCTCGACCGCACCGGTGTCGGACGCCGGAACGATGCCGATCTTGTAGTCCACGGGGACTTCCAGCACCTCGCGCGTCAGCTCGATGGCCTGCTTGAGCTTGGCTTTGCCGATCTTCGCGCGATGCGAGCGGCCGAGAGGCGCGTCCTTGAGATTTTCGGAGGTCCATCCGGGGCGCTTGGCGCAGGGGCCGGAGGAAAAATGCGGCACAGTCGGCCGCTGCGAAGGCTTCGCTGCAGTCATCGTCTATCCTTCCAGATAGTAAGCCTCCCGTTGGGGGGAGGTGTCCCGCTGGCGTGATTAAGGGAAGGGTCGTTCCACGTCAAGGAACTTCGCAAGCCCACGCGTCTGCGTTCACGCAGTCGTGCTGGCATACAAGCAGCGCTTATTCCGGCGCGGATCCGATCGGCGCCTGGCCTGCGGGCGAACGATGCAGGAAGGTCATCGAAGCATAAGCGCCGATCCAGGAGCCCACCGCGGCGAACGCGACGTAGATCCAGTTCTCGGTGTAGCTGATCACCGCGAACGACGAGAGCATGTACCAGATCGAGCTCCAGGTCTCTGCCGACAGGCGCCGCCGCGCGACGACGGCCGTCGTGAACATGACGTAGACCGCATCGGTCGCCGCGGTCGCCAACACGACGCCGAGCGCCGTCAGCGGATTGATCCCCGACATCGTTCCTCATCCTCTTGGTTGCCGTATCGCACCATGCTGTGGCGTTGTGTCGCCAGACTTGCTCGTGCACAATGATGCAAGCTGCACGCGCCGAACAAGAAGGATAGAAGAATGGAACGCGTCCGTCTCGGGAGAAGCTCGCTCGATGTCACCCGCTTGGGCCTCGGCACGGCCCCCTTGGGCGGCCTGTTCGCGCCAGTGAGCGACGGCGATGCCGAGGCGACGATCGCGACCGCATGGTCGGGCGGCGTGCGCTTTTTCGATACGGCGCCGCTCTACGGCTTCGGTCTCGCCGAGCAGCGACTGGGGACGTTTCTCCGCAAGCAGCCGCGCGACAGCTATGCGATCTCAACCAAGGTCGGTCGCCTGTTGCGGCCGGATGCGACCGCATCGGGCGAAGATCCCCATTACAAGGGGACGCCGCCGCTGCGGCCGCAGTTCGATTTTTCCTATGACGGCGTGATGCGCTCCGTGGACGAGAGCCTCGTTCGACTGGGTCTCGATCGCATCGACGTCCTGCTCGTGCACGATCCCGACGATCATTATGACGACGCCGTCGCAGGCGCCTTCCGCGCGCTGCAGCGCTTGCGGGGCGACGGCAGCGTGAAGGCGATCGGCGCCGGCATGAACCAGAGCGAAATTCTGATGCGCTTTGCCGAGGCCGTCCCGGTCGACTGCTTCCTCCTCGCCGGTCGCTATACGCTGCTCGATCAGGGCGCATTGACGACACTGTTCCCGGTTTGCACGGCACGGAACATCGCCATCATCCTGGGCGGCATCTACAACAGCGGCATCCTGGCCAATCCTCATGGGCAGGTGAAGTTCAACTACGAAGATGCGGACGCGACGCTGGTGGCCCGCGCACGCGAACTCGATGCCTTGTGCAGGCAGCACGACACCGAGCTCAAAGCCGCCGCGATCCAGTTCTGCCTCGCCCATCCCGCGGTCACCGTCGGCCTGCAGGGCGCCCGCACCGCGCAGGAGGCCGCCGACAATATCGCGATGGCGCAGGCGCCGATCCCCGACGCGTTCTGGCGCGAACTACGCGCGCGCAATCTGGTTGATCCCCATGCGCCGCTGCCGGGGGATGCACCATGAGCCGGACCATCGATGCGCATCAGCATTTCTGGGATCCCGATCGCGCCGACTATCCCTGGATGGCCGGCGACGCGCTGGCGCCGATCCGCCGCGCTTTCGGTCCCGCCGACCTTGCCCCACTGCTCGCCGAGAACGGTCTGGACGCCAGCATCCTGGTGCAGACCCGGTCGTCGCTCGATGAGACCGAGGAATTCCTGCGCGTCGCCGACACGACGCCGTTCATCGCCGGTGTCGTCGGCTGGGTCGACCTGACCGATCCTTCCGTTGGATCCGCGATCGACCGGCTGCGCCGACTGCCCGGCGGCAACAAGCTGGTCGGCATCCGCCATCAGGTTCACGACGAGCCGAGCGCGGATTGGCTCCTGCGCAGCGACGTCCGGCGTGGGCTCGAAACCGTGTTCGCGCACGAACTGACCTACGATCTGCTCGTGCGCACGCGCGAGCTGCCCTTGGCGATCGCAACGGTGCGTGCCTTCCCGCAGGCGCGCTTCGTGCTCGACCATTGCGCCAAGCCCCCGATTGCAACCGGCTTCGACCGCAAATGGGCCGACTGCATCGCGGAGCTCGCCGCCTGCGGCAACGTCTGGTGCAAGGTCTCGGGGCTGGCGACCGAGGCGGTGTGGGCCGATTGGGACGCCGCGCGGCTGCTGCCCTATGTGACGCATGTCGCCCGCAGCTTCGGCGAGGACCGGCTGATCTTCGGCTCGGACTGGCCGGTCTGCCTGCTGGCGGGCAGCTATGGCGCGATCAAAAGGGCGACCGAGCACTGCCTGGCGCAGCTTGGTCCGCCCCTGCGTGCCAAGGCGTTCGGTCCCAATGCAGTCACAGCCTATCGGCTTACACCGTAGCGGCGCTCAGAACCGCATCACCATGCCGACATGGCTGCGGGCAAAGCCGAGGCGCTCGTAGAAGCGCTGCGCGTCGGTGCGGCTCTGATGCGTCATGAGCTCGACCAGATTGCAGCGGCGGCTGCGCGCCTGTGCGATCGCCCATTGCAGGAGCTGCTCGCCGATGCCACGGCTGCGGCGGTCGGTGGCGACGCGAACGTCCTCGACCAGCGCCCGCGACGCCCCTTGCGAGCTCAGGCCCGGCAGGATGCAGAGCTGCAGAGAGCCGACCACGCACCCCCCCTCGTCGGCGACGACCAGCGTGATGTTGGCATCCCGCGCAATGGCGTCGAACGCCGCGAAATAGGCCGCCGGGAGCGGATCCTCGATCCGCTCGCGGGCACGGCCGAGATGATCGTCGGCGAGCATCGCGACGATGGCGCCGACGTCCTCGCGCCGTGCGGGACGAATGGTGATGGACATGGACTCCGTCATGTTTCTGTCGTTCAACTTGCCGAGGGAATGCCGAGTAGCCGCTCTGCCTCGCCGATCCAGCGCCTGACCGCGCCATGGCGCGACAGCTCGAAGCCGCCTTCATGGGCGACACGGCTATAGGCCAGCAGCGCCACGTCCGCCAAGGACACGCCCTCTCCGACAAGAAACCGCGACTGCTCGAGCTGCCGCTGCATGTGATCGAGCGCGGCATAGCCGCGCTTCACCTTCTCCGGATCGAGCTCGGAAGCGGGCTTGCCGAGATACACCATGTGGAAGCGGCACGTCGCCACATAGGGCTCGTGGCTGTATTGTTCCCAGAACAGCCACTCGTCCATCCTCGCCTGCGCGTAAGGGTCTGCTGGGATCAACCGGCTATCGCGCGCCAGGAAACGGAGAATCGCATTCGACTGCGCAAGCGGGCGGCCGTCGTCGAGCACGAGCGTCGGGACCTGCCCCCACGGATTGAGCGCGAGGAAGTCAGGCGTGCGGCTTTCGCCCTTCATGATATCGACGTCGATCCAGTCGTAGGGGAGCGCGAGATAATCGCACACCCATTTCACCTTCAGGCAATTGCCCGACTTGAGATCGCCGTAGATCCGCATCCCCTGCTCCCCTGTCCATCGATTGGAGAGCAGCAGGCGATGATGCCGCTGTCAACTGCCGGAACAGACCGGCAGTCGCGCGATAGACTCAGAACTTGTAGCCCACGCCGGCGCGGAAGGAGTTGAGCGTCACCGACGTATCCTTGACCGACAGGAACTTGATGTATTCCCACTCGCCACGCGCAAACAATCCGCCCCACATCATGTACTCGAAGCCGAGACCACCGGTCCAGCCGCCGACGAAGCTGTTGGTTCGGGCTTCACCGTAGGTCCTCGATACCGAGGGAAGAGCCGAAAAGTCCCTATGCGCCGTTGTGACAGCCACACCTCCGACCGTCGCGGTCGTCGTATAATCGTCCTGCAAGACGACATCGGTCGTAGCCGTGCGGGAGACCTCCATCCGCCCCACCGCAACGCCGCCAAAAACATAAGGGAGAAAATTGTCGGCAGCCCAGCCGATTCGACCACGAAACGTTGCGACGTCCTTGATCTTGACTGCGGCTGCTGCATCCACGGTGGTGTTGTACGTATAGGTGTGGCCGGTCGGAGGGCTAGATCCAGCCGGATTTACGATTGCGAGGGACAACGCGCTGCTCGACGCGCCTGCCATCCGGTTCATGTAGTTATAATTGACTTCGAAGCCGAACACCGCCTCGTCCCACTGCCAGTTGCGCCCGACGAATCCGCCAAAGCTGGACCCCTGCACGTGAGTCTTATTGAGGACGGACCAGGACGACGTCGGCGTCTGCAGAACACTGTTACGAAAAATGAAATTGGTCAGGGACAGCGCGCTGCGGCTGAAATCCATATCTGACGTCTCGTAGCCGACCTGACCACCGACGTAATAGCCGTCCCAGTTGACGCGCGAACAGCCGAGGCCTTCGGTCAAGCCACCACGCAGAATTGGAAGATCGGGCAGATCCGCGGCCTGCGCACCAGACACGACGCCAGAGACCAGAACTGCCACCACAAGAGGACGCATCGCAACGCTCCAAATCAGCACTTCAACTTTCGAGCCTGATCATCGCGCGTTAACCTTAATCATTCGTTGTCGCAAAGCTTTGCGCGGCAATTCTTTCAACGCTGGAGCGCCAAACGATCGCACGCAGAAAAAGCGAAACGGCGCGGGAGACCCGCGCCGTTTGTTCGATTGCAGCGATGAGAAGCGCTCAGCTCAGCCCTTGCGGATCAGAGGCGGCATCGGCGGCGGCGGCGGATTGTCGAAGTTCCAGCGCACGCCGAGCTTCAGGTCGTGCGAGGTGATGTCCTTGAACTTGAACACGTTGCCCGTGGTGTTGCCTACGTAGTCCGACAGCACGCCCGTCTGCCCCTGGCCGAGATCGACGTAGCTGTAGGCCAGTTCGAGCACGAGGTTCGGATTGACGGCGTAGGCGAGACCGGCGTGCGCCGCCCAGGCGAAATTCCACTTCGAGGCGGTCGGCGCCGTTGCGAAGCTCGTCGTCGTGAACGGCAGATTGTTGATGCCCGTGTCGGTGAAGTTCGCGATCGAAACCCGCGCGCCGCCGACGCCGGCGCCGATGAACGGGGTCACGCACCACCAGGTGCCGAGATCGACATAAGCGTTGGCGAGCACCAGCCACTCGGACTTGGTGCCGTTATAATTGTCGATGCCGTTGTAGGGCACGCCGCCGGCGGTGGCTGTGAAGCGGTCGGTGGCCTTGAAGTTGGAATTGCCACGATACTGGCCGGTCACGTCCATGCGGAACCAGCTGTTGAATCGATAGCCGACGCCGACGCCGTAGATGCCGGCAGTGTCGAATGCGGACGTCTGGTTGAACGACGTCATCGGCGTGTAGGCCGACTCGCGCGAATAATGAACGTCCTTGACCTTCTGATTGCTGAAGCCGATGTCGCCGCGCAAATACCAGCCGCCGAAATCAGCCGCCGGGGGCGGCGCATAGACAGGAGGGGGCATGATGGGCATGTCGGCCGCAAAGGCCAAAGTGGAAAACAGAGAGGCCGCTCCGGCGGCGATCAAAGACTTAACGCTACGCATTGGCTTCGTCCCTTTGGCCGGTGAGGCAACCGGAAAACTGGCCCCACATCACAACTGACAACCGTAATCTGGCACCAAATGCTTAAGCGGCGCTTAACCCTAATAATTAAGGTTGACATTCCATGAGCACGCCGGAGCCGTTCACCGCTGCGTAACACCTCCTAACGATTCGTTAGCAAGCAACAGGGCGATGCGATCGACGCAGCTGATTAGTTCTGCGCCCGCCGCCAACTCACACGAACGACCGCCTCGATCGTAGACATGAAAAAACCTGCCGTCGCGCATGACGGCAGGCTCGAAACGGACGATATGGTTTGCTGATGCCTATGCTGCCGCGGCAGCCGCATTGCCGACGGCAGCGACGATCTCGTCGACCACCTCCTCGACCAGCGATCGGTCGTCGCCCTCGCCCATCACGCGGATCACGGGTTCGGTGCCGGAGGAGCGCACGAGCAGGCGGCCATGGCCGTTGAGACGCTTCTGACCGGTATCGATCGCCGACTTGACCTCATCGGCGTCCAGCGGCCTGCCGCTGCGATAGCGTACGTTCTTGAGGATCTGCGGCAACGGATCGAAGCGGTGGCAGACCTCGGAGACCGGGCGCCGCAGCCTCTGCACCGTTGCCAGCACCTGCAAGGCAGCTACGAAGCCGTCGCCGGTCGTCGCGTAGTCCGACAGGATGATGTGACCGGACTGCTCGCCGCCGAGATTGTAGCCGTCGGCGAGCATGCGCTCGAGCACGTAGCGGTCACCGACCGGCGTGCGCACCATCTCGAGCCCCTGCCCCTGCAGGAACCGCTCGAGGCCGAGATTGGACATGACAGTCGCGACGATGCCGGGCCGCGCCAGACGGCCGTCGTCCTTCCAGCTCTGCGCGATCACCGCGAGCAGCTGATCGCCATCGACGATGTGGCCGCGCTCGTCGACCAGGATGACGCGATCCGCATCGCCATCCAGCGCGATGCCGATGTCGGCGCGCATTTCACGGACTTTCCGACAAAGAGCTTCCGGCGCGGTCGAGCCGCATTCCTTGTTGATGTTGAAACCGTCGGGTTCGACGCCGATCGAAATGACGTCGGCGCCGAGCTCCCACAGCGCCTCGGGCACCACCTTGTAGGCCGCGCCGTTGGCGCAATCGACGACCACGCGCAGACCATCGAGCGAGAGATCGCGCGGCAGGGTGCGCTTGGCGAATTCGATGTAGCGATCGTGGACGCCGTCGATGCGGCGGGCACGCCCGAGGCTCGCGCTCTGCGCCAGCTTCTTGTCGAGCGATTCATCGAGCAGTTGCTCGATCTGCCTCTCGACATCGTCGGACAGCTTGAAGCCCTGCGGGCCGAACAGCTTGATGCCGTTGTCCTCGAACAGATTGTGCGACGCCGAGATCATGACGCCGAGATCGGCCCGCATCGACTTCGTCAGCATCGCGACCGCAGGCGTCGGCATCGGGCCGACCAGCAGCACGTCCATGCCGACCGAGGTGAAGCCGGCCACCATCGCATATTCGATCATGTAGCCGGACAGGCGGGTATCCTTGCCGATCACGACCCGATGGCGATGCTCGCCGCGCTGAAACAGAAGACCCGCCGCCTGCCCGACCTTGAGCGCGAGTTCCGGCGTGATCAGGCCGTTGGCGCGGCCACGAATCCCATCGGTCCCGAAATAGTTACGGCTCATATGACCCCCAGCAACGGCTTTCTGGATTTCCTTAGCCGGCGGGCACGAATCACGGCATCGGTCCGCCCGGTCAGCCCGCGGGTTATAGTCGCCTTAAAGCTAAGATGGCTTCAAAAAATGTGATCAATCATTACCAGGAAACTGCCATCACGTCGGTAAGTTATTGTTAAGGCTAATTTTTCGTCTGGTCAGCGGCGGGCGGCAAGGCTCCCGGAGCGCCTCCGAGCCGGCTCCGCGACGGTAAAGCAGATCGCCCTCGCCGGGGTTCCTCGGTCGGAAGACAACCGAAGGTGTGCCGTCGCGCGGCGTCCCGCAGCTTGCGGCGTCTGCCCCGACCGCCTTGCCGTTCCACGTTGGATTTGGCAGCCGCCGCAAAGATGCTAGATGACGGGCACGCTCAAGAAACGACCGTCGGTGGGGAGCCGAAGACCGCGATGAAACACATCACCTGCATTGAAGACCTGCGCCTGCTGCACAAGCGCCGCGTGCCCAAGGCGTTCTTCGACTACGCCGACCGCGGCTCCTATGCGGAAGAGACCCTGCGCGCCAATCGCGACGATCTCCAGAAGATCAAATTCCGTCAGCGCATCCTGGTCGACGTCTCCAAGCGCGATCTGTCGACGACGATCCTCGGCGAGCCCTCGGCGATGCCGCTGGTCCTGGCACCGGTCGGCCTGTTGGGAATGCAGCACGGCGACGGCGAGATTCACGCCTGCCGCGCCGCGCAGGCCGCCGGCATTCCGTTCACGCAGAGCACGATGTCGATCTGCTCGATCGAGGACATCGCCG
>JBARNF010000384.1:0-3200 GCA_049802835.1 Bradyrhizobium sp. | reverse complement strand
CTCGACAATTGCGCTCCAAGTGGGTTCGAAGTGGGCTCGGCGGCGTCCCCGTCCTGCGTAGTAGAGCGAAGCGGAGCGACAAAAGCGCAGTTGCGAGCGGCTCGCCGATGAAGCCGCGCAAGGCTGCGTCGAGCTTGTTGCATTCATCGGCAGATGCGATTAGCATCCAGAGGTAGATACTGGCGTTGCACATATACTACATCTTCTTTCGGGGATTTTCGATGCGCCAACCCAGCGATCTGCTACGGCGTGTTTTCGTGGCTTTGTCGCTGACATGCGCGGCCTCGTATGTTGATGACGGAGCACGATCGCAGGAAGCGACGGTTGTGCAGCCTGCGCCGGGCGCGGGCGTTGATGCAGCTCGGGTCGCGCGGGATATTGACGAGATCGGAGTCCGTAAGGATGGAGGTGTCATCCTTCTGCCCGATCAGGCCAAAGCCGGTCGGCCGCCACCCGCGGTTCCGATGTTTGCCCCACCCGGCGTGATTGAATTGCTCTTGAAGGCTGGTGAAAAAGGGGATCGGCCCGCAAGTCCGGCTGCCAACGGGTGCAACGTTCCGATCGACTATCCGGACGATGGCTATGCGGTGGACTGCCGGAACGATCGCTATCAGGTGAGTGTCCGCGGGACAAACAAAAGCTTCACGGACGAGCACGCCAGATCCAAAGCACCAGCGGTTCCCGCCGACTACCTTGGCCCGTTCAGCGAAAGCGAAGGCGGTGGCACGATTTCATTCGGTTATGCAGGCGCACACTACATCGCCGCCTTCGAGTGCGCCTCCGGCAAAGCCGACTGCATCACCGCTGCGGAAGCAAATCGGGTGATCGCAGACTTCGTGCTGTGCGGTCTCGGCAACAAGTGCGTCGAGCGTGGAACGGTATTGATCCGGAGGTAGACTCGTGGGGCCGGTCAGAAAAACCGCAGCAGCGTGGCTGATGACGGTTATTGCGCTGTCATGGATTTCAGGCGCGCAGGCCCAACTCGGCTCCGCGTTTACCGTCAATCCCCCTGGAAACATCAAAGATGGGTACGGGATCGGCAGCCGCGACTACACGTCGTATGCTCCCCGCATCCGTTTCCCGATCGATGCGACAAAAACGATCGCAACGTTGAATTCGCAACTTCGCAATCCCGGCGGAATATTTGGCGGCGGCGGCAGCCAATGCGCTCCGTCCAACTACAACGAGGTGTGGTGGGACACATATTGCGAGCGGCGCGATGGAACGAACCGGGCATCGCTGAAATGCGAGCGGCGGGATATCCATCAGGGCGTCGATATCCGCGGCGGCACCAGTCAGACCTGTCGAGAGCTGGAAGCTGGAAAGCGCGACAATGTTCCGGTCATCGCCGTGAGCGACGGGGTGATCGACAGGATCGGCTCATATTCGGTTGATTTGAAGACCGACGATGGTTTCTACCGCTATCTGCATCTTCACATGCAGACGCTGCAGGTCTCGCGCGGCGATCATGTGAGGGCCGGTCAGCTCATCGGGTACATGTTCAATGATTTCGGAGGATCCAGTACCACATATCACCTCCACCTCGAGCACTGGATGGCGTTCGCCGGCAAAGGTTTCGTTCCTGTCCCGATATATTGCGATCTGGTGCTCGCCTATGAGCGGGATACGGGCAAGCATCAGGTCATAAGCGACGGGTCTCACGCCTGCAGTACCGCGCCTGCGCCGGGGCAGCCATCGGCTGCGACTGCCGACGCCATTTCCTATTGGCGTTATAACGGGTCGGGTATGAAGCTCCTGATCCGGGGGGCTCACCGCGTCTTTTATTATATCACGCCGAATCCGAGCCTCCATGACCTGATCAAGCCCGAGAGCGTCCTGTTCGATGGCGAAAGAACCGGAAATGATTATCGCGGCACCGCATTCTCCTTCAGTTTGAACTGCCCTCCAACCGCGTATCCGGTCGAGGGGTTTGTCGATGACGGCGGACGAACCATTATATTGAACGGACAACGTCCGGTGCTGGGGCCGGAATGCAAGCCGGTGCGCGCGACACCGGATCGACTGGTTTTCCTGTTCCAGAGGGAAGAGGCTGGCGCGCCTGCAATCCAGGCAGGTGAAATCCAGGCAGGTGAGCCGCTGCAGGCTGCTCCAGGCGCGAACAAGCCTGCGACCGCAGCCGTCGATGGGCTCAGGCCCGCTTGTACGCGCCCGCGATGCGTCGATCGAGAGTATTTCCTGCTCGCGTTTGCCGACTATTACAGCAAGCAGGATCACCGCACGTTGAATCGCTGGCAGCGGGACGCGCTCAACGCCATCCTCAACGTGTGGGATACAACGCCGGAATTGGAGGGCGAGCGGCGTCTCGCTTACATCCTGGGGACGGCGTATCACGAGTCGAGTCACACAATCTATCCGACGCGCGAATGCTCATGCATGACCGATGCAGGCGCAGTCGCGTGCGCGAAGCGACTTTACGAGGCGGGGAAGGCAAGCGCGTACTTCGTTCGCGACGGTCAAACCGGACAGGCCTATTACGGACGGGGTCAGACGCAGCTGACCCTCAAGGACAATTTCGATCGCATCGGGAAAAACCTCGGGCTTGGTTCACGTCTCGTGCAGGCACCTGACGACGCGCTTACGTTGGAGGTTTCAGCCAAAAACGCGGTGCTGGGTCTCTATAACGGATGGTACCGTCAGGTCGACGGAAAGTGGCTCGGTTTGAAGCACATTTCGTTCGACAGTGATGACGATTGGGTTCATGCACGCGACGTTCTGATCGCCAAGGGGCGCGCGGCTGACGACGTCGCGAGCTTCTCTCGATCAATGCTGGCCATGCTCAGGTTCATTCCGCTGAGCGAGTTTCAGCGCAAGTATGACTTGAATACGGCCGGCTCCCCCGCGCCGAGTCCGGTGTCACCGACGATGCCGGCGGCCGTCGGTGCTCAGCCTCGACCGTCGCCCGAACCATCGGCACGTCCGGCTGAGCCGGCAACTGCGCCTCCAGTGCCCGATGCTGCTCTGCTAAGCCAGCTGCAGAACGCCTCACAGGACCTCGATCAATCGGCACGCGATGTCGCAATGCGCGCGCTCGATCTGTCGCGCAAAGCTGCCTTTCTTCGAGGGATGCTGACCGCGACGAAGCCGCAGTCGGGAGGTCCAGGGAGCCAAAAGCGCCAGTCCGAGTACGAGCCGAGTGAAACTGCGACATCCAATTCGCCAGTTCGCGCTGACAGTACGGC
>JBARNF010000383.1:0-4085 GCA_049802835.1 Bradyrhizobium sp. | reverse complement strand
TCGCAGGTGACGTAGACGTCGGGCAGGAAGTGCATCTCGATCTTGATGACGCCGTCGCCCTGGCAGGCCTCGCAGCGGCCGCCCTTGACGTTGAAGGAGAAGCGGCCGGGCTCGTAGCCGCGTGCCTTCGACTCCGGCAGCCCCGCGAACCATTCGCGGATCGGCGTGAACGCGCCGGTATAGGTCGCGGGGTTGGAGCGCGGGGTGCGGCCGATCGGCGACTGGTCGATGTCGATGATCTTGTCGATGTGCTCCAGGCCCTCGATGCGGTCGTGCGGCGCTGCCGCCTCGTTGGCGCCGTTGAGCTTGCGCGCGATCGCCTTGTAGAGGGTGTCGATCAGCAAGGTCGACTTGCCGCCGCCGGAGACGCCGGTGATGGCCGTGAACAGGCCGAGCGGGATCTCGGCCGAGACGTTCTTCAGATTGTTGCCGCGGGCATTGACGACCTTGATAGTGCGGCGATGGTTCGGCGGCCGCCGCTCCGGCACCTCGACCTCGAGCTCGCCGGTCAGGTATTTTCCGGTCAGCGACGCTGGATTGCGCATGATCTCGGCCGGCGTGCCCTCGGCGACGATGTGGCCGCCATGGGTGCCGGCGCCGGGGCCGATGTCGAGCACGTAATCGGCCAGCCGGATCGCGTCCTCGTCATGCTCGACCACGATCACGGTGTTGCCGAGGTCGCGCAGTCGCTTCAGGGTGTCGAGCAGGCGGGCGTTGTCGCGCTGGTGCAGGCCGATCGACGGCTCGTCGAGCACGTAGAGCACGCCCGTGAGCCCCGAGCCGATCTGCGACGCCAGCCGGATGCGCTGGCTCTCGCCGCCGGACAAGGTGCCGGAGGAGCGCGCCAGGGTCAGGTAGTTCAGGCCGACGTCGAGCAGGAAGGTGAGGCGGTCGCGGATCTCCTTCAGGATACGGGTCGCAATCTCGGTCTGCTGCGCGTTCAGCTGCTTCGGCACCTCGGCGAACCATTCGCCGGCCGCCCTGACGCTGAGCTCGGCGATCTCGCCGATGTGCTTGCCGGCGACCTTGACGCACAGCGCCTCGGGCTTGAGCCGGAAGCCCTTGCAGCCGGCGCAGGGCACGTCGTTGAAGTACTTGCCGAGTTCCTCGCGGGCCCATTCGCTCTCGGTCTCGCGGAAGCGGCGCTCGATGTTGGTGATGACGCCCTCGAACGGCTTCTTGGTGTCGTAGGCGCGGACGCCGTCCTCATAGGTGAACTTGATCTCGTCGTCGCCGGAGCCGTGCAGCAGCGCATTCTGCACCTTCTTCGGCAGCTCCCTCCACTTGGTGTCGAGCGTGACCTTGTAGAACTTGGCCAGCGCCGTCAGCGTCTGCAGGTAATAGGGCGACGACGACTTCGCCCAGGGCGCGATCGCACCCTTGCGCAAGGTGACGTCCTTGTCGGGAATGACGAGGTCGGCGTCGACATGCTGCTCGACACCGAGGCCGCCGCATTCCGGACAGGCGCCATAGGGATTGTTGAACGAGAACAGCCGCGGCTCGATCTCCGGGATGGTGAAGCCGGAGACGGGGCAGGCGAACTTCTCCGAGAACAGGATGCGCTCCGGCCCGCTCTTGTCGTGGATTTTTGCGGTCTTCTTATCGGACTTCTTGTCGTCTGCTGCGGCCGGCGCGTCGGCATATTCGATCACCGCCAGGCCCTCGGCGAGCTTCAGCGCAGTTTCAAAACTTTCCGCCAGCCGCTGGCCGATGTCGGCGCGCACGACGATGCGGTCGACCACGACGTCGATGTCGTGCGGGAATTTCTTGTCGAGCGAGGGGGCCTCGGCGAGCTCGTGGAAGGTGCCGTCGATCTTGACGCGCTGAAAGCCCTTCTTGAGATATTCGGCGAGCTCCTTCTTGTATTCGCCCTTGCGGCCGCGGACGACCGGGGCCAGCAGATACAGCCGGGTGCCCTCGGGCAGCGCCAGCACGCGGTCGACCATCTGTGACACGGTCTGGCTCTCGATCGGAAGTCCAGTGGCCGGCGAGTAGGGCACGCCGACACGGGCCCACAGCAGCCGCATGTAGTCGTAGATCTCGGTGACCGTGCCGACGGTCGAGCGCGGGTTCTTCGACGTGGTCTTCTGCTCGATCGAGATCGCCGGTGACAGGCCGTCGATCTGGTCGACGTCCGGCTTCTGCATCATCTCCAGGAACTGGCGCGCATAGGCCGACAGCGATTCGACATAGCGGCGCTGGCCCTCGGCATAGATGGTGTCGAAGGCAAGCGAGGACTTGCCCGAGCCGGAGAGCCCGGTGAACACCACCAGCCTGTCGCGCGGGATCTCGACATCGATGTTCTTGAGATTGTGCTCGCGGGCGCCGCGGATGGTGATCGCCCGCAGGCTCGACTGGTTGGCTTGCGTCCGCTGCTTGGCCTTGAGCACTTCATCCATGGCGATCGTCCCACGGCGCTGGGGCGCGCCATCGTTGCAGGCGCGTTCGCCGGAAGCCGGCCATCGGACGCCAGAGGGAAAGGTATGGTCGGAACGTAGGAAGAACGCGGCCGGATTTCCAGTGCCGTCAGCGAATCATCAACAATGCGCTGCGGGAATGGCAGGGAGTGGCAGGAGCGGGGACGGTTCCGTCGGGCTGAGCGCAGAAGTGGGGAGACCGGCGAAAAACAAGAATCGCAAAGAAAAAGCCTCCGCTCGGGCAGAGCGGAGGCTTCGTGCGTTGGCCCGGAAAGGCCGCAGATCTTAGAAGTGGTAGTTCACGCCGACCTGCACGGTGTGCAGGTTGAGGTCGCCGGTCGGCAGCGTGCCGTTGAAGTAGGTCTTGCCGCCGAAGCTCTTGTAGAGGTACTCGGCCTTCAGCGACCACTGCGGAGCAATCAAGAACTCGGCGCCGGCGCCGACGGTCCAGCCGCTCAGGAACTGCGAGTCGGAAGCGCTCGCGCCGAGCGCGGAGAGCGTGATCTTGTTGTCAGCCCAGGCGTAACCACCGGTGCCGTACAGCAGGACATTGTTGAAGGCGTAACCGATGCGGCCGCGGACCGTACCCGTGGCATCGATCTTGGTCCCAGCGGTGACAACACCCAGACCCGGAACGACCGCTGCAGCCGACGCATTGATGTCAGCCCAGGCAGCGTCGGCTTCGAGGCCGTACACCCAGTTGGAGGACTGCCAGTTGTAGCCAGCGGTACCACCCACAAAACCGCCCTTGATGGCGTTGGTGCCGGCGTCTTCAGTGGCGTAGCCGCCCATGGCGCCAAGGTAGAAACCGGCCCAGGTCGGGAGCGGCGCCAGAACCGGCGCCTTGGTGTAGGTACGCGCAGCAAGATCGGCAGCGGCAGCGGGAGCGGCCAGGGCGGCCAGAGCCACGGTCGCAAGCAGGATCTTCTTCATTATTCTCGTCTCCAGTTTAGTCGTAGCAGTCCGCATCGCACCGACAGTCTTACGCACGAAACAGACTCACCCGTTCAAGTTGACGTGCAGGCTATAGCCCGGTTCCGAGCGGATTGCCGTCACCCTGAAGCCACAGTCGCGGCGAAACCGCGTTTCTACGGGCAGGTTCCTGAAAGCCTATGTCACACAATGGCTTGGTTCCATGTGTGGCGGGAGAGACAAGGTGTCTCGACGGCAACAAAAAAGGCCGGCTTGAGCCGGCCTTTCAGGACTAGACTTGTCGAAGCTGATCAATACTTGGCGATGACCGGACCGCCAAAATGATAGTTCAGGCCAGCTTTGACGGTATGGACCGAGTCCTTCCACTCCGACCGGCCGGGGACCCCGACGTACTGGAGCGTGCTCTTGCCGAAGTCGAGATAGTTGTACTCGAGCTTGGCCGACCAGTCAGGCGCGAACATGTATTCCGCGCCGGCGCCCACCGTGTAGCCCCAGCGGGTCGTGTTCTGGCCGAAGAAGTTGCCGGGAGCGACGTCATAGCGATGCTGCAATTGGCCAATCGCGGCACCGCCGCTGACGAAGAACAAAGCGGGCCCGACTGCGTAGCCGAGGCGCCCCTTGATGTCGCCGAAACTGGTCAGCTTGGTAAAATAGGTGTCACCGGCGCCGGCATTGACCACGGCGGATCGGCCGTTGATGTCGGCCCAGTGATAGTCGCCTTCGAGTCCGAACACG
>JBARNF010000382.1:0-17002 GCA_049802835.1 Bradyrhizobium sp. | reverse complement strand
CGCCGTTCGGCAATTCGATCACGACCGCCGAGCATGCGATCACGCTGATGCTGGCGCTGGCGCGCGAGATCCCGCAGGCCGACGCCTCGACCCAGGCCGGCAAGTGGGAGAAGAACCGCTTCATGGGCGTCGAGATCACCGGCAAGACGCTCGGCGTGGTCGGCTGCGGCAATATCGGCTCGATCGTCTGCGACCGCGCGCAAGGCCTGCGCATGAAGGTGATCGGCTTCGATCCGTTCCTGACCGAGGAGCGCGCGCTCGATCTCGGCGTCGAGAAGGTCGAGCTCGACGAACTCCTGAAGCGCGCCGACTTCATCACGCTGCACACGCCGCTGACCGACAAGACCCGCAACATCATCGATGCCGCGGCCATTGCGAAGACGAAGAAGGGCGTGCGCATCATCAATTGCGCGCGCGGCGGCCTGGTCGACGAGCAGGCGCTGCTCGCGGCGCTCGACAGCAAGCATGTCGCGGGTGCGGCGCTTGACGTGTTTGCCGAGGAGCCGGCGACCAGCAATGCGCTGTTTGGCCATCCCGGGGTGATCTGCACGCCGCATCTCGGCGCCTCGACCACGGAAGCGCAGGAGAACGTTGCGCTGCAGATCGCCGAGCAGATGTCGGACTATCTGCTCACCGGCGCGATCTCGAACGCGATCAACTTTCCCTCGATCACGGCGGAGGAAGCGCCCAAGCTGAAGCCGTTCATCGCGCTGGCCGAGAAGCTCGGCTCGTTCGCCGGCCAACTCACCGAGAGCAGCATCGCCAAGATCCAGATCACCTATGAGGGCCATGTCGCGGAGATGAAGACCAGGGCGCTGACCTCGGCAGTGCTCGCGGGCCTGCTGCGGCCGATGCTGGGCGAGGTCAATGTCGTGTCGGCGCCCGTCATCGCCAAGGAGCGCGGCATGATCGTCGACGAGGTGCTGCGCGCCGGCGAGAGCGACTATGAGAGCCTGATCACGGTCGCGGTCACCACCGAGCACCAGGAACGCGCGGTGTCGGGTACGGTCTATGCCGACGGCAAGCCGCGGCTGGTGGACATCAAGGGCATCCGCGTCGATGCCGAGTTCGGCAAGTCGATGATCTACGTGACCAACGAGGACAAGCCGGGCTTCATCGGCAAGTTCGCGAGCCTTTTGGGCGACGCCAAGATCAACATCGCGACCTTCCATCTCGGCCGTGTCGCAGCCGGCGGCGATGCCATCGCGCTGGTCGAGATCGACGGCGCGGTGCCGACCGATCTGGTGGCCAAGATCCAGGCACTGCCCCAGGTCAAGCAGGCCAAGGCGCTGGCGTTCTGATCGCGCCGCGCCGATTTGGTCTCGCCGAACAAAGGCAGCACGGCATGACGGTCGCGCTGCCTTTTCTCTGTCTCGACGGCATTCGAATGATCGTCTTTCCGGGGCTTCAATTGAACCGGGCTATCTCTGGTCGCGTCTAACGCCGAGCAAAGGACCGGTCGATCCGGTCCTGCGGGTGCTGGGAGTGCGGAGAGAGCGATGACGATACGAAAAATGGGCCTTGTCACCACGGGCCTCATGCTTGGAGCCGCCTTGACGGTGGCGCCCGGCCACGCTGCAAACCTCGATGCGACCTCCATCGTCGATGCCGTCACCGTCTATCCCGATGGCGCGATCGTGACGCGGGTCATCTCGTTCGACCTTCCCGCGGGGGACACGACGGCGATCGCCAAGGATTTTCCGCTCGGGCTCGATGCGTCCTCGCTGCGCGTCGAAGGAGAGGCCGGAGCGAAGCTCGTGATCGGCACCGTCGACGCCAAGCCGCCCCGCGCGGCGCCGCCGGCCAATCTCCCCGACATCGACAAGCGCATCGAGGCGCTGAAGGATGAACGCGCCAATTACGATGGCGCGATTGCCGCCGCTCTGGCGCGGAAGAAATTTGCCGAGCGTTTTGCCGAGGCATCGCCGGCCGGGCTTGGCGAGAAGGGCGAAGCCCGTCCCATCGCGGAGTGGCGTGCCGCCTTCGCCGCCGTGGCCGAGGAGGTCGGACAAGCCGATGCTGCGATCCGCGACGCCGAGCGCAAGCAGCGCGACATCGATCGCGAGATCGCGCGCCTGCAGGCCGATCGGGCGGCGAAGCCGCCGAGCCGGATGGAGGTTCAGATCGAGTTGTCGGCGGCGGCCGCGACCAAGGCGACCTTGCGCGTGACCTACGCGGTGCGCAATGCCCGCTGGCTGCCGCTCTATGACGCGCGTCTCGACACATCAGGGAAAGACCGCAAGCCCATGCTCGAGCTGGTGCGCCGCGCCGAGATCCAGCAGACCACCGGGGAGGACTGGTCGAATGTGACTCTCTCGGTCTCGACCGTGCGGACCGGACGCGGTGGCAGCGCGCCCGAGCTCAAGACGTTGATCGCGCAGTATCTGCCGCCACCTCCGCCGCCGATGCCGCCGCGTCCGGCCGTCAGCGCGGCAAGGGGAGTCGCGGAGAGCCGACAGGAGTTTCGCTTTCGAGGCGGGACTACCTTTGATGATGTCGCGGACAAGGCCGTCGAGCAGCAAGCGGTGACGGACGTCACCGCCTTTCAGACCGCTTTCCGGCTGCCAGGTCGCGTTACAGTCAGCACCAATGACGGTGCCAAGAGTCTCCGCATCTCGACGGCGACGATCGCGCCTGAGCTGATCATTCGCGCGGCCCCCGTGGTGGATCCCACGGCCTATCTCGAAGCGAGCTTCCCGCAGGTCGAGGACGCGCCGCTGCTGCCCGGCAAGGTCTCGATCTATCGCGACGGCATGTTCGTCGGCGCGAGCAGACTGGCCGCAGCCGGCAAGGACGAGACTGTCCGTCTCGGCTTCGGCGCCGACGACAAGGTCAAGGTCGAGCGCGTTGTGCTCAGGCGCAACGAAGGTTCGGCCGGGCTGATCGTGACCACCGCCAAGATCGACGAGCGCGCCTTCAAGACCACGATCCGCAACGCGCACGACTTCCCGGTCAAGGTCGCGATCCAGGACCAACTGCCTGTCAGCGAGAACGAGGAGATCGTGGTCGAGATGCTGCCGAGCACGACATCTCCGACATCGACCAACGTCCGCGATCGCCGCGGCGTGGTCGAATGGCTCGTCGACGCCAAGCCGGGCGAGGCCAAGGATATCGCCTTTGCGTGGCGCGTGCGCTGGCCGAAGGACAAGTCGATCGTGATGCAGCCGTCGGGTTGAAGCGCGTGAGGCCGCGGGCAAGCGCCGCTTGATCCATGACAAGCCGCCGGGTCCCGGTCCTGTTATGCGCGGGTAGGAACCTAACCGATCACGTCCTGTCCGGTCGTGGTCGGTCCGACCGAGAGTGCCGCCATGGAATCCGACCCGAACGCCCGCAAGCAGGCCATTGCCGTCGGCTACATCTTCCTTGCGGGCGTGGGCATGCTGCTGCTGCAGTGGCTGCTGACGACCTACAACACGGTCGAGACGATCCCGTACAGCCAGTTCGAGCAGTTGATCGAGCAAGGCAAGGTCGCCGAGGTGTCGGTCAGTCAGGACACCATCCAGGGCAAGTTCAAGGACAAGCAAACGGACGGCAAGACGTCGTTCATCACCGCGCGGGTCGATCCGCCGATCGCCGAGAAGCTGGCAGCGAAGGGCGTGACGGTGACCGGCGTGCCGTCGGGCGGGCTGATCCAGACGCTGCTGTCCTGGATCGTGCCGGCGCTGATGTTCTACCTGATCTGGATGTTCCTCGGCCGCAAGGTGATGGACCGCCAGGGCTTCGGCGGGCTGATGTCGATCGGCAAGTCGCGCGCCAAGGTCTATGTCGAGACCGACACCAAGGTCACCTTCGCCGATGTGGCCGGGGTCGACGAAGCCAAGTTCGAGCTGCAGGAGGTCGTGCAGTTCCTGAAGGATCCGAAGAGCTATGGCCGGCTCGGCGCGCACGTGCCGAAAGGCATCCTGCTGGTCGGCCCGCCCGGCACCGGCAAGACCCTGCTCGCGCGCGCCGTGGCAGGCGAAGCTGGCGTCGCCTTCTTCTCGATCTCGGGCTCCGAGTTCGTCGAGATGTTCGTGGGCGTCGGCGCCGCCAGGGTGCGCGACCTGTTCGAGCAGGCGCGCAAGGCGGCGCCCTGCATCATCTTCATCGACGAGCTCGACGCGCTCGGCCGCAGCCGGACAGCGGGCGGTCCGATGGGCGGCTATGACGAGAAGGAGCAGACGCTCAATCAGTTGCTCGCTGAGCTCGACGGCTTCGATCCAAGCTCCGGCGTCATCCTGCTCGCGGCCACCAACCGGCCGGAGATTCTTGATCCGGCGCTGCTGCGCGCCGGCCGCTTCGACCGCCAGGTGCTGGTGGATCGGCCGGACAAGATCGGGCGGCTCGCGATCCTCAAGGTGCACGTCAGCAAGATCACGATGGCCGACGGCGTCGAGCTCGACAAGGTCGCCGCGCTCACCGCCGGCTTCACCGGCGCCGATCTCGCCAACCTGATCAACGAGGCCGCGATCGCGGCGACGCGCCGCAAGGGCCACGACGTCACGTTCGACGATTTCACCGTGGCCATCGAGCGGATCGTCGCCGGCCTCGAAAAGAAGAGCCGTGTGCTCAGCCCTGCCGAGCGGCGCAGGGTCGCCTATCACGAGATGGGCCATGCCCTGGTCGCCGCCAACCTCGCCGGTGTTGATCCGGTGCAGAAGGTCTCGATCATTCCGCGCGGCGTCGGCGCGCTCGGCTATACGATGCAGCGGCCCACCGAGGATCGCTTCGTGCTCGCAGCCAGCGAATTGAAGAACCGCATCGCCGTGCTGATGGGGGGACGCGCCTCGGAACAGCTCATCTTCGATGGCGACGTCTCGACCGGTGCCGCCGACGACCTGCAGCGTGCGACCGAGATCGCGATCGAGATGGTCACGAAGTATGGCATGGACGCGACCGTCGGTCAGCGCACCTACGCGTCGCGGCCGCAGATCTCGTTCCTGCAGTCGCAGGACCAGGTCGTGTCGGCGGCGGAGGAGACCGGGCGCGAGATCGACCTCGCGGTGCGCGAGCTGGTCGCCGACGGTGGTGCTCGCGCCCGCGCCATTCTCGAGGGCCATCGGCAGGATCTCGAGCAGGGCGCCGCGCTGCTGATCGCAAAGGAGACCTTGACGGCCGAGGAGTTTGCTCCGCTGCGGCCCGCTGCCGAGCAGAAGCTCTCGGCGTAACGTCGTCATCGCAAGGGGACGCCGCGGGATGCGTCCATGCGCGGCGCTAATCTCTACGGGGCAGGCTTACGCACCTGTTTCCAGAGGACGATAAATAGGCTGTTGTGAAGCGGCGGGGCCGTCAGCCGGGCGTATTCGAGCGAGGCTCGATCCTGCGCCGTCCCTCCGCAGTTATACGGGCCTCCGCGTACAGCAACCGCTAAGGATCCCGCGCCTAGTCTGGGGGCAATTGCGTCGAATTGTCTTAAGATCTTCCGGAGGAACTGCCGTGCTGCTGAACAACATCAGGCTCGTGCCCAAGCTTGCCATCGTCGTGGGCGTCGCGCTGTTCGGGCTCGGCGCGGCCGGTACGCTCGCGAGCTATCTGATGGAGCGCGAGATGCTCAACGCGCGGATCGATCAGGCCAAGGCCATCGTCGAAACGGCGCGCAACCTGGCCGCAGGTCTCTGGAAGGAGGTCGAGGCCGGCAAGACGACCAAGGAGGCGGCACTGGCCGAATTCAGCCGCCGTGCCAATTCCATGACCTATGACAACGGCACCGGCTATCTGTTCGGCACCAATTATGACGGCATCACCGTTCTTGCGCCCGATCCCAAGCAGGTCGGCGCCAACCGGATGGACGTGCTGACCAACGGCCGCAAGCTGTCTCAGGAACTGATGGACGGCGTCAAGGCGAAGGGCGAGATCCTCCTGACCTATGAATTCGTCCGGCCCGGACAGGAGGTCCTCAGCCGCAAGATCAGCTACGCGGTCGCGGTCCCCGGCTTCAACATGTATCTCGGCACCGGCAGCTATATCGATGACATCGATGCCAAGCTGCGGCCGCTGAAATGGCTGCTGGGCCTATCGATTCTCGGTATTGCGGTGGTCGCCGGGGGCATCGCCTGGATGATCGGCCGCAGCATCAGCGGCCCGCTCGATCAACTGAGCAGTCGCATGCGCGAGCTGGCCGATGGCAGGCTCGACGGCGAAATTCCCGGCACCGGTCGCGGCGACGAGGTCGGCGCGATGGCGGCGACCGTCCAGATCTTCAAGGACAACGCGCTGCGGATGCGGGAGCTGGAGCAGGCAGAATCCGCCAATCAGCAGCGCGCCACGGCGGAGCGCCGGACAGCGATGGAGAGCCTGGCTGCCGACTTCGAACGCAGTGTCAACGGCATCGTCCGCTCGGTGGCGTCGGCGGCCGAGGGCATGCAGCACACCGCCCAGTCGATGACGTCGACCGCGACCGACGCCAGTTCGCGCGCCTCGACGGTCAGCGCCGCGACCCAGAGCGCCAACGACAATGTCGGCACGGTCGCCGCCGCCGCCGAAGAGCTGTCGAGCTCGGTCAACGAGATCTCCCGTCAGGTCGCCCGCTCCAGCGAGATCGCGAGCAAGGCGGTCGGTGACGCCGAGCGCACCAACGCCACCGTGCAGGTGCTGTCGACTGGCGCCGAGAAGATCGGCGAGGTCGTCAAGCTGATCCATTCGATCGCGGCGCAGACCAATCTGCTCGCACTCAACGCGACGATCGAGGCCGCGCGCGCCGGCGAATCCGGCAGGGGCTTTGCGGTCGTCGCCTCCGAGGTCAAGGCGCTCGCCAACCAGACCGCGAAGGCGACGGAGGAGATCTCCGCTCAGGTCGCAGCGATGCAAACGTCGACCCAGGATGCGGTCGCCGCGATCAGCGGCATTACCCAGACCATCGGACAAATGAGCGAGATCACCAACTCCATCTCGACCTCGATCGCCCAGCAGGGCGACGCAACGCGCGAAATCGCCCGCAACATCCAGTCGGTCGCGGCCGGCTCGAACGAGATCAGCACGCATATCGGCGGCGTGACCAAGGCGGCGGAAGCGACCGGCGTGGCTGCGTCCGATGTGCTGTCGAGTGCGCGCGAGCTCGACAGCCAGTCCGGCCTGCTGCAGCAGGCGGTTGACGGCTTCCTGGCCAAGGTGCGGGTCGCTTGACCCGAACTCGGGCGCCGTCGTCGCGGGAGGCGATAGCCTCCTCAAAAGAACGGCGCCCAGATCGTCACCCCCTCGATTGCGCAGCCGCTACTTCGCCTTGAGGAAGTCGCCGACTTCCAGCAGCACGAATTCGTTGTCATCAGCCTTGTTGGGATCGCGGCTGGATGAGAACGGCAGGTTGTTGTCATTGCCGACGATGATGTGCGTGTCGTCGACACGATCGACGTTCTCGATCGTGAAGAATGGGAAGGTGAGTACGCCGTCGTTGAGCGGCTTGCGCGCCTTCTTGTCCGGATCCTTGATCTTCATCAGGTCGATATAGGCGATCTTGCGGACCGGCTTGCCGACATTGGCGTCGGATAGCTCGATCTTGTAGACGCGCTTGAACTTGGCGAGATCAGGAAAGCAGTTCTCGCCGCGCTTGCCCTGCGGGCAGGCCTTGTCGCTGGTGCCTTCGCCATTGTCGCGCTCGATGATCAGGCCTTGGCTCGGGTCGATCATGTTGAAGTCGCCGATTGCATTGCCGTTCTGCTCGAACACGTACTGCCAGTAGCGGCCGGTGAACTTCTCGGCAGCGACGTCGAATTCGAGGATGCGCGAGGCTTCCTTGCCGTCGACCTTTTCCCACTCCTTCTTGTCGACGTCCCACAGCGGCCCTTCGAGCAGGCCGTAGATGAACTTGCCGTCGACGGACGAGGCGAAGCCCTCGAAGCCCTTCGAGCGGCGCAGATTGACGTTGGTATAGCTCGCCCCGGGCGCGCCCGGCGATTGCACCGCCCAATGGTCGGGCGAGCGGACCGGCTTGCCGTCCGCAATCGTCTCGAACACGCTCAGCACCTTGCCGCTCTTGTCGGTCTTGACGATGTAGGGACCGAATTCATCGCCGATCCAGATGTTGTCGCCGATGATCTGAAAGCCCTCGGTGTCGAAATCGGAGCCGGTCAGATAGCGCTTGGCTGTGTCCTCATGGACGATACGGAACGGGACCTTCCTGTCAGGATCGTGGAGGAAGATGGTCTCGAGCCGCTCGACCTTGCCGCTGGTCCAGTCGATCTTGTCGTGGTTCAGATACAGCATCGAGTCCGGCGAGTTGTAGCGTGAGCCCATGCCGTTGTCGGTGAGCACCCAGAATGTGCCATCGGCCATCTTCTTGATGCCGGAGTGCCCCTGCAACGGTTGTCCCTTGAACGGCAACGACACCCCGGTGGGGCGTTCGTAGGACTTGCCCATGATGGTCCCGATCGCGTCGATACGCTTGCCGGTCGTATACTTTCCGGAGGTCTTGAGATCGGTCGGCGCATCGGACGGGGCGTCGACGAACGATTCGGCGGGCATGACCGCGTGGCCCGCGAGCGTCGCGGGGAATTGACCTTCGTCCTGAGCCAGCGCGGCGCCGGCGCTCAGAACGAAGGCGGCAACGGTGGAAAGCAGATATCGATGCATGAGAAGCCTCCAGAGACCTTGATCATGCGCCGTTCTGAAGAGGAGGCCTGACGCGCCGCTGACGGTTCGATGACAGCCTGATGATGCTCCCCGATCTTCATGAGGCGTCTTGCCGCAACGGACCGGGCTTCGGCGCATCAGCGGATCGAGGTTGCCGGAGCGGTAACGCGGGACGCCACGATCACGCCGGCGATGACCAGCGCGTAGCCCGCGAGGTGGAACAGTCTGAGCTCCTCGCCGAGCAGCAGGATCGCGAGTACCGAGCCGAACAATGGCACCAGATGCAGGAATGGTGCCGCGCGGTTCGGCCCGATCAGTCCGATGCCGCGATTGAAGAACAGATAGGCCAGCGTCGAGGCGAACACGACGACGTAGCCGAGCGTCAGGACCGACAGCAGGTCCGGCTTGAGCACGAAGCCCGACGAATATTCCCAGACGGCGAACGGCAGCAGCAGCACTGCGCCTGCGGCCGTGCAGGCCGAGATCAGCGACAGCTGGTGCACCGCCGGCCGTCGCGTCATCGCGGCGGAGTAGAGCCCGAACACCAGCAGCGCGCCGGTGAACATCAGGTCGCCGCGGTTGAACTGGATGGTGGCGAGCGTGCCGAGATCGCCGCGCAGCAGGATCACCAGCACGCCGATCAGGGACATCGCAATCCCTGCGAACTGCGCCTTGGTCAGCCGCATGCCGAACAACACCAGGGACCACAGCGCCACGAACAGTGGTGTCGAGGATTGAATCAGGAGCCCGTTCAGCGCCTGTGTGTACTGCATCGCCCAATAGGACAGCGCGTTGTTGATCGCAAAGCCCGTCAGTGAGAACAGCAGGATCAGCGGCCAATGCGCGAGCAGGGTTCGCCAATCACGCGCCAGATGGCCGCGCGCGAACGGCCACAGCATCAGGAAGGTGCCGATCCAGCGGATGCAGGACAAGGTCAGCGGCGGCACGTGACCGGCGACGTAGCGCGCCAGCACGATGTTGCCGGCCCAGAACAGCGAGGCCAGCGTGAGCAGCAGATAGGGCTGGTTGTTGAGCCAGGACAGCAGCTGACGATGTGGGGCAGGCAAGGCGGCCAAGGGTGCTCAGAGAGTTCCGCCAATCTGGGCCGAATCCGACCGCCTCGCAAGCGCGCGGAGCGGATTGGTGCCATGCACGACGCCGCACATGCCGGCGGGCGCACGGGATGACGTCATGTCGCCTGCCGGCGCGAGGCGATGAACACACCGGCCAGCACCAGCGCGAAGCCGAACACGTGAAAGATCTGCGGCTGCTCGCCGAGGAAGACGAAGGCCATGATCGAGCCGAACACCGGAACGACGTGGAAAAACGGGGCCGCGCGGTTGGCGCCGATCAGGAGCACGCCGCGATTGAAGCAGAGATAGGCGATGGTCGAAGGAAAGATCGCGACGTAGAGCAGTGACAGCAGGTTCCTGGCATCGAACGCCATCACCGGACGTGCCTGGAGCTCCCAGATCAGGAGCGGAACGAGGCTGGTCGCGCCGCAGCCGAAGGTGAAGGCGACCATTGACAGGCCGTGGATCTGCGGGCGCCTGAAGGACAGCACCGAGTAGAAGCCGAAGATCGCCATCGCCAGCAGGAAGATCAGGTCGCCTTTGTTGAAGCTGATGCTGGCAAGCGCCGTGGGATCGCCGCGCGTCAGGATCAGCAGCACGCCGGCGAGCGACAGCACGATGCCGATGGCCTGCGCCAAGGTCAGGTGCACACGAAGCAGCAGCAGCGACCACACCGCGACGATCAGCGGGCCCGCGGATTGCAGCAGCAGCGTGTTGAGCGCCTGCGTGTATTCCAGCGACCAGTATTGCAGCGTGTTGAAGGCGCCGATGCCGGTCACGGACAGCACGATCATGATGCCGAGCCGCGAGCGGATCGCCGGCCAGTCCTGGCGGAGCTGCTTCCAGGCCAGCGGCAGGATGATCAGGAAGGCGAGCGACCAGCGCAGGAACGACAACGTCACCGGCGGAATGTGGCCGGCGGCGAACCGTCCCACGATGGCATTTCCTGCCCAGCACAGCGCCGTGATGCTGAGCAGCACGTAGGGTTGGTTGGCGATCCAGGCGCGCGCAGGCGCGGCGGACGCGGTGGGATCGGCAGCAGACATGCGGCGGCGTTGGACCCGGTTCGATACGCCGCGGCATTGGGCCCGGGTGGTCCCAGGCCGCTGTTCCTCCCCGGCCCCCTCGACAGACACCAATTGCGGCTGCCCATCAAGAGGGCAGATGCATCGCGACCATGCAGCCACGGCGGTCATGCATGTCCGTGGTGATGATGATGCCGCCGGTGCCGTCTCGGAGGTCCGGTTTTCACGGCGAAAGATCTGAGACCCTCCGCACAGACCAGATAAGCGCCAACCAGGACCGCGATGGTGGCGAGCACCATGGCGGGCGGTGCCACGAAGCCGAACCAGGCACCGGCCGGCGTGAAGGGCACGATCAGCGCGACGACGAGGGCGACCACCTCGCCGGTCTGCGCCACCGAGCCGCGAAACACGGCGTTCGAGCTGTCGTCCGCATCCGCAGGCATGCTCGCCTGCTTGGTCACGGGGTAGGGCTCTCCCGTGAGCGCGGCCTCGCCCGCCGTGAAGGCGGTGCATTCGATGATCAGCGCGTCGGCGGGGACGATGTCGCCAGCGCGGACGCGCAGGATGTCGCCGGGGACGACCGTCTCGACGTCGATTTCGCGATAGGTGCCGTCGCGCCTGACCTCAGCCTTCAACGCGACGGACCGACGGAGCTCCTCGGCGGCCTTGACTGCGTGCCCCTCCTTGAACCGTATCCAATCCGATCGATAGCGTCAGGATGAGGACGATGATCGCGCCGCCGATCACGTCGCCGGTCACCATCGAGATGAGCCCGCCACCAGGAGGATCAGCGATAGCGGCTCAAGCAGTCGCCGCAACACGGTGCGCAGCGGACCCACCACATGTGAAGGCGCATCGCTGTTCGGGCCATAGTGCTCGAGCCGCTCGGTCGCCTCGGCTTCGCAGAGGCCGTTCAGGCCGCAGGCGAGCGTCTCGGCCGCCTGCTGGGGCGAATGGCGCCAGAACCGGTGCTCAGTCGGGGGCGGATCACTATTCACGCGTGTCCGTTCATGTTCGTGGATGAATGTTCGTGGCCAACATGACTGATTTGCATGAAGGATTGCGCGCCGGTTGACCTAGCGCAATATCCAGATGCCGGGATCACCTAGTTTGCGCGGAATGCGCCGCGGGCTGAGGGCTGCGCCATCACCGGCACGAGGAACGGATTGCGCTCGCCAGCGGTCGCATCCGTGTTGACGGGTTCTGCATTGACAACCATGGCCGATCAAGTCGCAGCTCTATCATCCCGCACCAAATCAACCGTCGTTCCGGCCGTCTGGTCGGCGCTATGGACGCATCGCTGGTTCGCTCTCGCCATCGTCGCGCTGTTGGGCGTTGGCGGTTGGCAGAGTGTCCGTGTCATGCTCGGCCCGGCGATCGTGGTCGACCAGGTCCGGCGCGGCGATCTGGTCGAGACGGTGGTCGCCAGCGGCCACGTCGAGACACCCTATCGCGTCGAGATCGGCAGCCAGATCACCGGCACGGTCGAAGAGGTCTTGGTGCAGGAAGGTGAGCTCGTCACCAAGGGACAGCCGCTGATCTCGCTGGAGGCGCGTGAACTGAAAGCGGCCGTGGTGCAGGCACAAGGGCAGGTGGCGCAGGCCGAGGCGCGGATGCGCCAGCTCGCCGAGCTGACCTTGCCGTCGGCGAAGGAGGCACTGCGACAAGCCCAGGCGACGTTGTTGAATGCGCAGCAGACCTACGACCGCACGTCGCAACTCACCAACGGTGGTTACGCGACACGAGCCGCGCTCGACGAGGCGCAGAAGACGCTCGACGTCGCCTTGGCCCAGAAGCGTGCGGCCGAATTCCAGGTCTTCACCGCGAGCCCGGGCGGCAGCGATCACGTCATGGCCGAGACGCTATTGAACCAGGCGCGCGCCAATCTCGACACCGCGCAATCGCGGCTCGGCTACGCGACGATCGCGGCGCCGCGTGACGGCGTGCTGATCACGCGCAATGTCGAGCGCGGCACCGTGGCGCAGCCCGGCAAGGCGCTGCTGGTGCTGGCGCCCGCCGGCGCAGTTCAATTGGTGCTGCAGATCGACGAGCGCAATCTCGGCAAGCTCGCGCTCGGCCAGACCGCACTGGCCTCGGCGGACGCCTATCCGGATAGGCGTTTCCCTGCGGTCGTCAGCTACATCAATCCCGGCGTCGATATTTCCCGCGCCTCCGTGCAGGTCAAGCTCATCGTCAAGGAGCCGCCGGACTATCTGCGCCAGGACATGACGGTGTCGGTCGATGTCGAGGTCGCATCGCGGAAGGATACGCTCGAGCTGCCGGTGCGCTCGGTTCATGATCTCACCTCGGGACAGCCTTGGGTGCTCGGCATCAAGGAGGGCCGCGCCGTCAAGCAGCCGGTGCGCGTCGGCGTCCGCGGCAACAGCCACATCGAGATCGTCGATGGCTTGAGTGCAGGCGATATCGCGGTACCTGCAAGTTCGGGTGTCGTGACCGGCCAGCGCTTCCGTCCGGTGCTGCCGTGAACCGCTGGCTGCCGTTCGAATGGATCGCCGCGGTGCGCTTCCTGCGCGACGGACGGCTGCAGACATTGTTCATCATCGGCGGCATCGCGATCGGCGTCGGTGTCATCGTCTTCATGTCGGCGATGCTGGCAGGTCTCGAGGCGAACTTCATCAAGCGCGTGCTGACTTCGCAGCCGCAGATCCAACTGCTCACGCCGGATCAGGTTGCGCGGCCGTTGCGCAACGGCGGCGGCGTGATCGAGGATGCCATCGTGCAGCGTCCGAGCCAGCGCGTGATCTCGATCGACCAATGGCCGAAGATCCGCGATCAGATGCTGGCGATGTCTGAGGTGACGGCGGTGTCGCCGACGATCTCGGGCTCCGTCCTCGCCATTCGCGGCGATGCCAGCCGGGCCGTGACCCTGTCCGGCATCGAGCCCGAGAGCTACTTCAGGATCGTGAGAGTGCCGGACTACATCGTGGCCGGGGAGCCGCGGCTGACCAGTGAGGACATCGTCATCGGGACCGAGCTCGCCAGGGATCTCGGTGCCGTCGTCGGCGACAAGCTCAACGTCCGGGCGGCGTCCGGCGCCAACCGCGTGCTGACCGTGACCGCGCTGGTCGACCTCGGCAGCAAGGGCGTCAATCAGCGCGCCGCCTACG
Source organism: Bradyrhizobium sp. (assembly GCA_049802835.1). Classification (GTDB taxonomy): domain Bacteria; phylum Pseudomonadota; class Alphaproteobacteria; order Rhizobiales; family Xanthobacteraceae; genus Bradyrhizobium. The sequence goes on along the minus strand of JBARNF010000382.1, from coordinate 3,232 downwards.
TCGCGCTGCGTACGGCGCAGTCGCTGCTCGGTATGGTTGGCGGCGTCACCACGATCGACATCACGGTGCAGGACATCTACGCCGCGGAGGACATCGCCCAGCGCATCCAGGCCGCCAATGTCGTCAAGGCCGACAGCTGGATCAAGACCAATGCGCAGTTCTTCACCGCGGTGCGCGCGCAGGAGACGTCCAACACGCTGATCCGCGTGTTCGTCGCGCTTTCGGTCGCCTTCGGCATTGCCGCCGTGCTGATCGTCTCGGTGATCCAGCGCTCCAAGGAGATCGGCATCCTGCGTGCGATGGGCACCTCGCGCGGCCAGATCCTGCGCGTGTTCCTGCTGCAGGGCGGGCTGCTCGGCTTCATCGGCTCGCTGTTCGGCGCCGCGATGGGCGCGGGCGCGCTGATCTATTGGCATGCGGTGCAGCGCCAGGCCGATGGCTCCGAGTTGTTTCCGCTGATCCTGGAGCGGCAACTGTTCGTCTACACGGCGCTGCTCGCGACCGTCACGGGACTGCTCGCCGCCACCGCGCCGGCCTTGCGCGCGGCCAAGCTCGATCCTGTGGTGGCGATCCGTGGCTGAGGAAATCCTGCGCCTGGACAAGGTCTGCAAGGCCTACAATGTCGGGCTGCCGACCGAGACCGAGGTGCTGCACGACATCGACCTCGAGGTTAACCGCGGCGAGTTCGTCGCGCTGATCGGCCCGTCCGGCTCCGGCAAGAGCACCTTGCTCAACATCGTCGGCCTCCTGGATCGGCCGACCTCCGGCCGCCTGTCGATCAGGGGCCGGGATACGGCTTCGCTGGACGACACCGAGCTTACCCATTTGCGCGGCCACACGATCGGATTCATTTTCCAGTATCACCTCCTGATCTCGGCTTTCACCGCTAGGGAGAACGTGATGATGCCGCTGCTGGTCGACCGCGGATTTCCGAGCGGAGAGATCGAAGCGCGGGCGTCCAGGCTCCTGGACCAGGTCGGGCTGGCAAAATTCGCCGACAATCTCGCGACCAACATGTCGGGCGGCCAGCAGCAGCGGGTCGCGGTGGCGCGAGCGCTGGCAATGAGCCCGGACCTGGTGCTGGCCGACGAGCCGACCGGCAACCTCGACACCAAGTCCGCTGACGCCGTCTTCGACCTGATGCGGCAGGTCAACCGGGACATCGGCACGAGCTTTCTCCTCGTCACCCACAACCTCGATTTGGCCCGGCGCTGTGACCGCATCATCGAGGTTGTCGACGGCCGCATTCAGGCTTGAGAGACCGCCCCGACACGAGGGCTCCGCCGCCGTGGGCACGGCTTCGATCGTAGATTCGCCGCCGTTTCGTGCTCACTGGAGCTGCCCCGGTCAATGCGCCTGCAGAAGCAGATCGCCGGGGTAGTCCGATCCGCTGCCGGGGCGGCATGAAATTTTGGGGCTTATCAAAGGCTTGGTGGCGCTCTTGTGTGCTCCGACGGCCCGTTCTTGCTTGCCTAGCCCGGCAGCTTCCTTTATCCGGTGGGGCGCCTCGCAAGCGAGCGGTCCCGGCCGCGATTTGGGCTGGGCGCATGGTTGGCCAGGCGGGCCCCTCATCGGAAGCGATATCGTTCGAGCCGATCGTGCTGTTTTGGATCTTGGCAGAGGAAAGAGCTGCGAATGGCTAACGTGGTCGTCGTCGGCGCCCAATGGGGTGACGAGGGGAAGGGCAAGATCGTCGATTGGCTGTCGGAGCAGGCCGACATCGTCGTGCGCTTCCAGGGCGGCCATAATGCTGGCCATACCCTCGTCATCAACGGCGCGACCTACAAGCTCGCGCTGCTGCCCTCCGGCGTGTTGCGCTCGGGCAAGCTGTCGGTGATCGGCAACGGCGTCGTGTTCGATCCCCAGGCTTTTCTCGACGAGGTCGGCAAGCTGCAGGCGCAAGGCGTCGCCATCAGCCCGGACAATCTGCGCGTGGCCGAGAACGTCACCCTGATTCTGCCGCTGCATCGTGAGCTCGACGCGCTGCGGGAATCGGCGAATGCCGCGACCGCGATCGGCACGACCCGCCGCGGCATCGGCCCGGCCTATGAGGACAAGGTCGGCCGTCGCGCGATCCGGCTGATGGATCTCGCCGATCTCGATACGCTGCCCCACAAGATCGACCGGCTGCTCGCCCATCACAACGCGCTGCGCCGGGGCCTCGGCCTGGAACAGATCGACGGCCAGGAGATCCTGCGTGAGCTGACCGCCTTTGCGCCGCAGCTGCTGCCCTATGCGGAAACGGTCTGGCGGCTGCTCGACATCAAGCGCCGCGAAGGCAAGCGCATGCTGTTCGAGGGCGCCCAGGGCGCCCTGCTCGATGTCGACCACGGCACCTACCCTTACGTGACCTCGTCAAACACCGTGGCGGCGCAGGCCGCGACGGGGGCCGGCCTCGGGCCGGGGGCGATCGGCTACGTGCTCGGCCTGTGCAAGGCCTATACGACCCGGGTCGGCCAGGGGCCGTTTCCGACGGAGCAGGACAACGAGACCGGCCGCAAGATCGGCGAGCGTGGCCGCGAGTTCGGAACGAACACGGGCCGGCCGCGTCGTTGCGGCTGGTTCGATGCGGTGCTGGTCCGACAGGCGGTGCGAACCTGCGGCATCAACGGTCTTGCGCTGACCAAGCTGGACATTCTCGATGGTTTCGACACGATCGACGTCTGCACCGGCTATCGGCTGGACGGTAAGGAGATCGACCATTTCCCGGCAGGTGAGGGGGCGCAGGCCCGGGTCGAGCCGATCTACGAGACCATCGAAGGCTGGAAGCAGCCGACCGCGAATGCGCGCTCCTGGGCCGATCTGCCGGCGCAGGCCATCAAATACGTTCGGCGGATCGAGGAACTGGTGGGTTGCCCGATTGCGCTGCTTTCCACCAGCCCCGAACGCGAGGATACTATTCTAGTCCAGAATCCCTTCGAAGCGTAACGGGACCCGACAGCTGAGCGCGCGAATTGAGTTGATATGGCCGACTACTACCCGCTGATAGCCCGTGCCATTGCCGGATTGGACCCCAACGCTCCCGGCGAAAGCCGGCGCGCGCTTTATGAGCGGGCTCGGGCGGCGCTGATCGCGCAACTCCGCAGCGTGCAGCCGCCGCTGAGCGAATCCGAGATCACCCGCGAGCGGCTGTCGCTCGAGGAAGCCGTCCGCAAGGTCGAGGCGGAGGCGGCCCAGCGCGCCCGCGAGGCGCAACGTGCAGCCAGCGGCAATGCGCGTCCCGGCGACGCCC
>JBARNF010000381.1:0-1568 GCA_049802835.1 Bradyrhizobium sp. | reverse complement strand
CAGCAGGACCGTGGCGGCCGGGCTGATCCGGCGGTTGCCGCGGGTGCGGCGTCGTTCGTGGACGGGGGACGGGGCGGTGGCCGGGACGGCCGGCACGACGGTGGAGACAGTCATGGCTGTACCTCCTTGGTCATGCCCTTCTGGCCCTCGCCTTCGGCCTGGGTGACCAACTTGCGGTAGTGCCGCTCGGTGCAGGCGGTCACTAGGGCACCATCCTTTCGACGAGATCTTGGAAGTAGGGTCTCGTCGGAACTCGGTGAGGATCAGGAGATGGCCTCGTGCGGTCGCCCTTCGAGGGCCAGCATGACACCGCCACTCCTGGTCCTTGCCGGGGCTGCCGACCGGCAACAGGGAGAAGCGCCGTAGAGCGCCGATTAGTGACCACCCGGCAGACAGCCCCGGACGCCGCCGAGTTACATCGCTGCCATTGCAAGGAGAAGCGTTGTCCCTCAACGTTGTTGGAGCTCTGTTCTTCGTCGGAATCGACTGGGCCGCTGCCACGCACGCGGTGTGCGTGCTCGACCGTGACGGCCGCAAGGTCGCCGCGTTCACCGTGGCGCACTCGGCCGACGGACTGGCCGGTCTGCTGCGGCGGCTGGCCCGTATCGGCGACCCGGACACCATGCCGATCGCGATCGAGCGCCCGGACGGGCGCCTGGTCGACGTGCTGCTCGAGGCCGGTCACCCGGTCGTGCCGGTCAGCCCGAACGCGATCAAGACCTGGCGGGAGTCCGAGCAGGGTTCCGGCGCCAAGTCCGACCCCGGCGACGCGTACGTGATCGCCGATTACCTGCTCTGCCGCCTGCGGCGGCTGAGCGTGGCCGTGCCGTACACGCCGCAGACCAAAGCACTGCGTACCGTGGTCCGCACCCGCGACGACCTGGTCGACATGCGGGTGGCGGCCACCAACCAGCTGTCCGCGCTGCTCGACGCTCACTGGCCCGGCGCCAAGGCGATCTTCGCCGACGTCGAGTCGCCGATCGCGCTGGAGTTCCTGACCCGCTACCCCAGCGCCCGGCACGCCCAGCACCTGGGCGCCAAACGCCTGGCCACCTTCTGCGCCAAGCACGGTTACTCCGGCCGCCGCACCGGCGAGCAGCTGCTCGCCCGGCTGCGCGCCGCCCCGGCCGGCACCCTCGACGAGACCCTGTGCGAAGCCGTCCGCGACGCGGTGATCGCCCTGGTCACCGTCCTGAAAGCCCTCAACACGGCGTTGAAGGACCTGGGCCGCAGCGTGACCGCCACACTCGGGGAGCACCCGGACAGCGAGATCTTCACATCGCTGCCAAGGTCTGGTCAGATCAACGCCGCCCAGATGCTCGCCGAGTGGGGCGACTGCCGGCAAGCCTACGACGGCCCCGACTCCATCGCCGCACTGGCCGGAGCCACCCCAGTGACCAAAGAATCCGGCAAACACCGCTCCGTGCACTTCCGCTGGGCCTGCAACAAACGCTTCCGCGTCGCGATCACCACATTCGCCGACAACAGCCGCCACGCCAGCCCCTGGGCCGCGAAGGTCTACACCGACGCCCGCGCCCGCGGCCTGGACCATCCCCACGCCATACGCG
>JBARNF010000380.1:0-6841 GCA_049802835.1 Bradyrhizobium sp. | reverse complement strand
CGCTGTGCGTGCTGGCGATGCTGGCGAGCTGGAACCTGTTCGGAGCGAACGCCGCCGCGGCGCTGCCGACACCGGCCGTCGTGGCCACGGGCGGCGACCGCCAGGAAGCAACCGAAACGGGCGGGGAGCGCCCGGCAGTGGCGCCGCTGCTGCTGCGCCGGCTCGATCAGCTCATGACCGTGGAGCGCATCTATCGCGAAGAGGGCCTCTCGATCGGGGCGCTGGCGGCTCGGCTCGACGTCCCGGAATATCGGCTGCGGCAGGCGATCAACGAGGGGCTCGGCCATCGCAACTTCAACGCCTTCCTCAACCGGTACAGACTGGACGACGCCAAGGCTGCCCTGTCCGATCCGAGCCAGCGCGAGGTCCCGGTGCTGACGATCGCGATCGATGCCGGCTTCCAGTCGATCGGGCCGTTCAACCGCGCCTTCAAGGCGGCGACGGCGATGACGCCGACCGAATTCCGCCGGCAGGCGGTGGCCGAGCCGCAGGCCACGGCAGCAAATCCTGGCGATCGCAGAATTCGGCGAGCGGACTGAAGAAATCGGCTGGCCGAATTCGTGATCCGGCCAGCGCGGCATGGCGCTCGCGGGCAGAGAGACGATACGCCGTCTCTCTGCTGTCGAGGAAGCCATGCCCAGCGCTCACGTCCCCGCCCCCGCCTCCGAACGGCTGCACGCCCTCGATGCCGTCCGGGCCTTCGCCCTGCTGCTCGGCATCGTCCTGCATGCAGCGATATCGTTCCTGCCGCCGGGGCCGAGCCGGCTCTGGTTCATCGAGGACACCCATCCAAGCCGGGTCCTCGGCATCATCACCTTCGCCATCCACGTGTTCCGGATGACGACCTTCTTCCTGCTGGCCGGCTTTTTCGCCCGCATGAGCCTGCACCGGCGCGGTTCGGCACGGTTCGTGATGGACCGCCTGCAACGGATCGCGCTGCCGCTCGTCATGGCCTGGCCGCTGGTGTTCGCACCGATGGTGGCGGTGGTGATGTGGGCGAGCCAGTTTCCGCATGGCGGACCGGTGCCCGGCATGGGCGGCTGGCCGCCGGTCCTGCCGCGCTTTCCGCTGGCGCATCTGTGGTTTCTCTACGTGCTGCTCGAACTCTATGCCGCGGCGCTGCTGCTGCGCTGGGTCGTGGCCACGATGGACACGGAAGGCCGGCTGCGCGCGGCTGCCGATCGCCTGTTCGCTGCGGTCATGCAGAGCCGGCTTGCGCCTGCGATCCTCGCGCTGCCGATCCTGATCGCGCTCAGCCTCGACACGAGCTGGGTCGGCTTCATCGGCGTGCGCACGCCGGACCAGTCGCTGATCACCAATGGCCAGGCCTGGATCGGCTTCGGCAGCGCCTTCGCCGTCGGCTGGCAGCTGCACCGGCAGATCGCGCTGTTGCGCGTATTGGAGCGGCGCTGGCTGATCAATGCCGTCGTCGCACTCGGCCTGATTGCGCTGAGCTTCGCACTGGCGTTCGCCGTCACGCTGGTCTCGGCGGGCGCCTGGGCCGCGCCGATCGACCTCGCCACCATCCGGCTGGCCGGCGCCATCGCCTACGCGCTGGCGATCTGGACCACGACCTTCGCCGTCATCGGGCTGGCGCTGCGCTTCATGTCCGGCTTCAGCCGCATCCGGCGCTATCTCGCCGACGCCTCCTACTGGCTCTACCTGATCCACATGCCGATCGTGATGGCGCTGCAGGTCGCGGTGTCGCAGCTGGACTGGCCGTGGCCGGCCAAATACGCGATCATCCTGGTGGTCGCGGTTCCCGTCATGCTGGCGAGCTATCATCTGCTCGTGCGCGACACCATCATCGGGCGGGTGCTGAACGGCCGGCGCGCCCATCACGGCGACGCGCCGCGCACCGCCGCAATGAAGCCAGCATCGACGTGAGATGCCGCGGTCCGCGGTCTTCCGAAGTCCGCCGCACAGGCATTGGAGCCGCCGCGTACCGCTCGCGGAGCCACCCTTTCATCTATCCGATGCCCGTCGCTTGCGCATGACCGGGCCAAAAGCTTGATAGCATGCGTTAACTAAGTCATTTCCAGCGGCGTCGCTGGAACCCGGGGCAGCTCCGCGCATCGGCGCCGGAATACGCGTCGGCGTGCTTTCAAGCTGTCGACAAAAGCGCTATGCTGCACTCGCGCCTGCGCCACCACGACGCCGCGATCGGCTTCGTCGTATCCAGCACTCGCGTTTCACCCCCGGAGAACGCATGGCGAAGCAACTCATTGCAAAGCCGCCGACGGTCGCAAAGCCGCCGGCAAAGGCGAAGCGGGCTTTCGATCTGGCAGTCTTCCTGAAAGCCGAGGGCCCGGGCCGGACGATTGGGAGATATCGAAAAGAGCAGCAGATCTTTTCACAGGGCGGCACTGCGGATGGGCTGTTCTACATCATCACGGGCACGGTCAAGATCGTTGTCCATTCCGAGCAGGGCAAGGAGGCGGTCATCGCGCTGCTCGGGCAGGACGACTTTTTCGGCGAGGGGTGCCTGGCCAATCAGTCTCACCGTCTGTCGGCAGCGTCGGCCATCACGGAAAGCGAAATCCTGCGGATCACCAAATCGGCGGCGCTGAGCGCCTTGCGTGAGCAGCCGGCGTTTTCCGAGATGTTCGTTTCGCATATCCTTGCCCGCACGATCCGCGTCGAGGCCGATCTCATCGATCAGCTGTTCAATTCGAGCGAGAAGCGCCTCGCGCGGGCCCTGCTGCTCCTGGCCAATTTCGGCAACGATGGCAAACCGCAGAGGGTGATCGCGAAGGTCAGCCAGGAGATGCTGGCGGACATGATCGGCACGACCCGCTCGCGCGTCAGTCACTTCATGAACAAATTCCGCAAGCTGGGGTTCATCGACTACAACGGCCATCTTGTGATCCACAGCTCCCTGCTGAACGTCGTTCTGCACGAACAACCGCATATTGCAGGCGTCAAGTCGGTTGATGGCAAAGCTCCGCTCAAGAGCCTATGACCGAGCATCTCGAGATCGAAGCCAGGCCATCGCCCAGCTCGACTCGATCTGCACTACAATCACATCATTGCATCACATCGTTGCATCAGATCATTGCAACTGACTGCGCACCGCCGTCGTGGGCGGCTCGAGAAACGCATCAAACCGCTGCTTGACGATGGCATAGCATTCGCACGAGGCTTTCTCGAGACCAGGGCGGTCGAGCACCTAAATGGTGCCGCGGTGATAGCTGATCAGGCCGGCTGACTGCATGGATTGCGCGGCAAGCGTCACGGACTTGCGATTGGCCCCTAGGATCTGCGACAGGAATTCGTGCGTGTAGGGAAGCACCGCCCCTTCGGCCCGGTCGTGCATCATCAGCATCCATCGGCATATGCGCTCTTCGGTCGAATGCATGGCATTGCAGGCCACCGTCTGCTGAACCTGCGACAGCAGCGTCTCCGAGTAGCTGACGAGAAGATTGCGCACGTGTTCGCTGGAGTCGAACTCATGCTGCAGCAGCTCGATCGGACAGCGGACGGTATGGCCCTCGAGCTGCACGATGCAACGGTTGAAGGAGGCCCGGCTGTACATCGCGGCGAACAGGCCGAAGGCGCCTTCGCGACCGATATTGGCCGTCTCGATGGCGTCGCCGTTCTCCAGCACGGTCAACAGCGACAGCACCGATCCTCTCGGGAAATAGGCATGCCGGAGGTGGCCGCCGGCCTCGCAGACCACGGCGCCGAGCTTGAAGTCGACGGGCTCGAGATGCGGATCGATACGGCTGCGGCTTTCCGGCGCCAGCGCGTCGATGAGCTGATTGCTCCGCAGATCACGATCGGTTTGCGCCTTGATCATTCGAGCTTCATCGATCACCCATGAGCGTCTGGCTATGTCCGGCCGTGGCTGGGCGGCGGGCGGCGCGTTTTGTCAGCCAACCTGCTTCCTGAGCCCTCTCGACCGGCAAATCTGAGCAAAATTGCTCACGGGCTTCCTCACGCAACGGTTCATCCCCGGCGAGCATCGGATGGGGCAATGGCGCTCACCGTTCAAACGACGAGTTCACTGACCCGGATCGTCTGACGCTGCGTCGGGATCTCCGGCTGCCCGGTCGGTCCAAAAGGCGGCCATCCGCAGGCAATGCGCCTGCACGTCCGGATCGAGGGTATCGCGCGCGAGTTGCGTGAGATCCGCCGCCAGACGCAGGCATTCCCGGCTGAAATTGAGGTCGTTGGCATTGTTGGACAGGACACACCCCTTCGACGGGCTCCTCTGTCACACGCCGCACGGCTCGCTGTCGGTGGGCCACACCACGGACCGGCCCAAAGAATCGCCGCCCAAGGGGCCGATCTGACCGGAGCCCCTCGCATCCCGTCCCGCTCGGGGCGAGGCAATCGCATCTGGCGGTCTCGGCGATGACGGTGCCGCCCCGTGGCTCCGGCGTGACCGGAGCCTCCCAGCTCGATCCGGCTCCGGGCTGGTCACGCCCGGCCAAAATCGGAACCCATGTTCCCTTTTGCTCAGACTTCGAGCGGCAAACGCAACAGAGTGTGCGCAGCACATCGTAGCGGTTCGTAGCCGGCGGGCGTCCTGTTTTGGGAGAGCCAGGGTGTTGAGACAGTCGAGCCAAGATACCGCTTTTCCGATCTTCCTCGAGCGCGCGGGCGTCCGGAACGAAATACGCAGCTACAGGCTCATGCAACAATCCGTGCTCGCCGAACTCGGTCGCGCCGCCTTGCAGGCCCGCGACATCCACATCGTTCTTCAGCGCGCCGCCGCGCTCTGCGCCAAGGGCCTTGACGCACCGTTCGCGACGGCGATGGAATTCGTTGCGAGCGAACAAAAACTGCTGGTCCGTGCGGGGTACGGATGGCCGGCTTCGATCGAACAGGCATCGCTTGTCGTGGACAGTGCCTCGCTGGCTGGATGCGCCTTCCAGACAGGTCAAGCCATCATCACCAATCGCGGCCCCCCTGATGGTCGCGTCGAGACGCCGGGACTTCTGGTGGGTCGCGGCATCAAGAGGTCGATCACCGTCCGGATCGAACGCGGCGGGCAAGGCGGCGGCTATTTCGGCGTGCTCCAGGTCGGCAGTCCGGACCCCGGCCGCTTCGACGAGGCGGACGCCGCCTTCCTGACCGGATTCGCCGACATCGTCGGGCTCGCAATCGAGCGCCTGCATGAGGAGACGCGGCTTCGGGAAGCCTTGGACCATCAAGCCATGCTGGCGCGCGAAATGGGCCACCGCGTCAAGAACAGCCTCGCCTCCGTCGTGGCCATGCTTCGCATCCAGGCGTCCGCGACGCATTCGACTGACGCCAAGCGCGCCCTCGAAGAGGCAGGGTCACGCGTGGCGGCCATCGCCCAGGTCCATGATCACCTCTCGCAGGCGTCGCAGATCGGCTTCATCGACGTCGACGTCTTCCTGAATGACTTCTGCAGCAGATTGCAAGACGTGGCGGGAGCGAATGTCCTGCGCTGCGACGCCGACCCGATACGGCTTCCGGCCGATCATGCCGTTCCTCTCGGCCTCCTGATCAATGAGCTGGTCAGCAACGCCGTGAAACACGCCTACCCGGGCCGCGACGGGACGATCGACATCTCCGCCCGTGACATCGACGGTTGCCTGCACCTCAGCGTCTCCGATCAGGGCGTCGGCCTGCCGGACGGTTTCGACATCGATCAACCGCGCGCGAGCCTCGGCTTCCGGATGATCAAGGGGATGGTCCAGCAGCTCCACGGCGGTCTCACCGTCGGCTCCAACCAGCCAACCGGCACACGTGTCCTGTTCGAACTGCCGCTCCTCCCCGGCACCGATGGGGTTGCTCCGGCGGCGGCGACCGTCACGATAGATCACCGGGCGCTGCTGGCGGCTGAGTGATCCCACGCGCGATCATCGCAGGCCAAGATCGCGGGGCAAGATCGCGGGCCAAGGCGGCCGATGACGTGATGATCCTCGCGACGGCCAGCCGCTCCTGACGACGCCACGGCGGCCGTCCCTGCCTGGCGCCGAGCTCAGCCCTGATCAAAATTTCCTCTGCGCAACGGCTTTCGCTCGCGCTAGTGTTCCGGCGCCAACATGCGCTCCCCTCTTCTCTTGGAGCCACTCACAAGCGCGGGACGGCCCATGTCTCTGTTCATCCGCGGCGGCACGGTGGTGAACCACGATCATTCGAGGCCGGCCGACGTCCTGATCCAGGGCGAGACCATTCTCGCCGTGGGCACCACGATCGAGCCGCCGCTGTCGGCTGAAATCATCGACGCCGATGGCTGCTACGTGATGCCGGGCGGTATCGATCCGCACACCCATCTCGAGCTGGCCTTCATGGGCACCGTTTCGGCGGACGATTTCGAATGGGGCACCAAGGCCGGGCTATCAGGCGGCACCACGATGGTGGTGGATTTCTGCATCCCCGATCCCGGCCAATCGATGCTCGCAGCCTATCAGGACTGGCGGCGCAAATCGGAGAAGGCAGCCGCCGACTACGGCTTCCACATGGCCGTGACCTCCTGGTCGAAGCAGGTGTTCGACGAGATGGAGACCGTCGTCAAAACCTACGGCATCAACACCTTCAAGCACTTCATGGCCTACAAGGGCGCGCTGATGGTCAATGACGACGAGCTCTACAACTCGTTCGCTCGCTGTGCCCAGCTCGGCGCGATGCCGCTGGTCCATGCCGAGAATGGCGATGTGGTCGCACGGATGCAGGAGACGATGCTGGCGCGCGGCATCGACGGGCCGGAAGGCCACGCCTTCTCGCGGCCGCCGGAGGTCGAGGGCGAGGCCACCAGCCGCGCCATCATGATCGCCGACATGACCGGCGCGCCGCTCTATGTCGTGCACACCAGCTGCCGCCAGTCCCACGAGGCGATCGCGCGCGCCCGCGCCGCCGGGCAGCG
>JBARNF010000379.1:0-2118 GCA_049802835.1 Bradyrhizobium sp. | reverse complement strand
GGCCAATGCCACTCGAGCCACCAGTGACCACCACGACCTTGTTCTTGAACTGACCCGTCATCGTCATTCTCCTCATTTTCGGCGATGCGCCGCTCACACCTAGATGATGGCTGAGGAACGATGATGCTTGTAGTTGGTAAAATCGACACTTATCGTTCCATTTGGAGAACGATGATGCGCATTGACCTTAATGACTATGGCTATTTCGCAGAAGTGGTGGCGCATGGCGGTTTCGCCGCCGCGGGGCGCGCTCTGCGCGAACCGAAGTCGAAGCTCAGCAGGAGGATCGCCGGACTCGAAGAGCGACTGGGCCTCCGGTTGATCGAGCGGTCGAGCCGCCGTTTCCGGGTGACTGACACTGGCCAAGCCTTCTACGAGCGATGCCGCGCGATGCTCGCGGAAGCGGAACAGGCGGAAGCGCTGGTCCTGCAGGCGCAGGCCGAGCCTCACGGTCGTATCCGCTTTAGCTGTCCGACTGGAATGCTGGGCCCGGTTACCGGCATGCTCTCGTCCTTCCTGATCCGCTTCCCGAAGGTGCGGCTTCAACTCGTGGCCACGGATCGCGCGGTGGACTTGATCGAGGAGCGCATCGACCTGGCGCTACGCGTGCGCGGCAGCTTCACCTCCGACGCTGCCCTGACGATGCGCTCGCTCGGCATATCGACGCGTATCCTCGTTGCCAGCCCCCAGGTCGCCAGTCAGGTGGCCGGAATCGAGCAATTAGCTGTCCTGCCCGCGCTTGCGACCAATGACGCGGCGGACGACCTTGAGTGGCATTTGGAAGCGGACGACGGGCGCAAGCACGTCGTCCGCTTGCAGCCCCGTATGGGATGCGAGGACATGGCAACCGTGCGTGACGCGGCGATCGGGGGTCTAGGCGTCGCAATCCTGCCGGACCACGTCTGCCGCGAAGCGCTGGACGCTGGCCGACTCGTGAGGATCCTCCCGGCATGGCATGGCCTGCAGGGGATCGTGCACTTGGTCTTCACGACGAGGCGCGGCCTGCCGCCGGCAGTGCGCGCGCTCATCGACCATCTGGCCGCCGGCTTTCCCCGCGACGATTTGGTCAGCCGGGTATAGACGCACGCGCCCCCCCGATCGCACCGTTCAGCGCCCAATCCGATGCCGTTCGGCGCCAACGGAGGACTGGGCGAGTAGATCGTGATACAGGCGCTCGAACGGGGCGCCGCGCAGGAGCGCGTCCGCCGCTTCTTCGGCAGCAACCGTTCCTCGTTCCAGCAAGGTCAACAGAGGCATCAAAATCGGACGCGGATCGGTATCTCGAAAGGTCAGCTGGTCGAGGGCTCGGGCCCATTCCGCGGCGGAAGTAAGCGTGGCGCTGCGCGGTACGCGCAGCCAGTCGCGCGGTAACGTGTCCAGCGCCGTTCGCTGACCTGCGGCCAGGGCAAACAGACGCCACACGCGGGCCTAGCCGAGGCCGTGAAGCAGTATATCCGCAAGCCCTGCGCAACGCTATCCATCTGCGGTGCCAAGACACGGCCGGCCGTGCGGAAAGCTCACCGGCAGTTCGGTTTCATCCGTCAGCGCGACGATGTACTCGTCCCATTCGTCGGTGGTGACGCCACAAATCGCGATGTCGCTGGGCTCGGCTTTTCCCGAGGCAATCAAGGCGCGGGCCCAGCGAAAAGCCTCGAGCACCCCGTGTCGGGGATCGGCGCACGTGACCTGCACGGGTGTCGCCGCCACGGCGGTCGCCGTTCTCACCTCCCCTCGAAACCAGGCCGTGTCGGCGCCGGGTGGCGCGGTCCAGACAATCGGCGCCATGGCGCCGATCTCATGGATGATCGGTCGCCAGACCGGCTCGATGAAGTGCCCCCCCCCATGATGGAGACCGGGCCCAATACCGCGGGCGCCCATTGCATTCGCGCGCGCGCCTCGTCACGGAGCTCCATCGGCAGGCGCGCGCTCCCGGCTAGAGGTTCGCGGACACGATTCTCAAGCAGAGCAAGATCGCGGATTCGCGCGTTACCGTCTGGCGCGTGAGCGAGACAGATATCCGCGTTCCATGCCGCTCTCAACGTTCGCGCGGCGGCGCGCGTCATCCCGGGAAGATGCCGAACGGCCTCGACGTCCTCGAAGCCGCCCGCATCAAGGGCG
>JBARNF010000378.1:0-1600 GCA_049802835.1 Bradyrhizobium sp. | reverse complement strand
CTCGATGCCGAAATAGCCGAGATTGAGGGCGGCGACCGCAAGCACGGTGCGGCGCAATGGATCAGTCGCGTCCATCATGCGTCCTCAGTCGTCGAGCGCGGCGAGCCGCTCCGCCGCGGCCAGGTCGTCGGCCGTGTTGGCGTTGAAGAACGGATCGAGTGGCGCCGTCGGCCAGGTCACGGTGGCGAGCGGGTAGCGCGCGGTGAAGCGGTCGATCTTCCTGATATCCTCGACCACCAGCGCATGGCGCAGCTCCTCGCGCAGGGCGACCTGCCACAGGCCGATCACCGGATGTGACTGGCCATCGGAGGCCGCCACCGCGAGCGCAGACTTCTCGGTCGCGCAGGCCTCGGCGAGGCGCGCCACGAGATCGCGCGGCAGGAACGGGCAGTCGCCGGCCGCGCTGAGCATCCATTGCGCCGATGGCATGTTGGCGGCGACCCAGTCGAGGCCGGCCAGAATGCCGGCGAGCGGCCCCGGAAAGCCGGCAACGCCGTCGGCCACGATCGGCAGGCCGAAGGCCGCGAAGCGCGCGGGATCGCCATTGGCGTTGAGAATCAGCCGGCTGCATTGCGGCGTCAGCCGCGCGATCACGCGCGCCAGAATGGTGCGGCCGCCGATCATGCGCATCGGCTTGTCGCCGCCGCCCATCCGCCGCGCGAGGCCGCCGGCCAGCAGCACGCCCGGAATCGAGTCGGTGGTCATCGGGTCAATCGTCGCCTCCCTCGCCCTTGCGGCGATGCCGCGCCGATTCCTCTTCGACATAGGCGAGGTCCTGGTCGTAGACGATGCGCGTCTCGCCGGAGAGCGCAATGAAGCGCTTGCCTCGGGCGCGGCCGACCAGGGTCAGCCCGACCTGCCGCGCCAGATCGACGCCCCAGGCCGTGAACCCGGAGCGCGACACCAGGATCGGAATGCCCATCCGCACTGTCTTGATCACCATCTCCGATGTCAGCCTCCCCGTCGTGTACATGATCTTGTCGGCGGGATCGACGCCGTGGCGATAGAGCCAGCCGGCGATCTTGTCGACCGCGTTATGGCGGCCGACGTCCTCGGTGTAGCAGACCGGCGTGCCCTGTTCGCACAGCGCGCAGCCATGGATCGCGCCGGCCTCGAGATAGAGCGAGGGCATGGTGTTGATCGTCTGCGTCATCTGGTACAGCCAGGAGGTCCTGAGCTCCGCCTGCGGCAGAACGATGCTCTCGATCGCCTCCATCAGGTCGCCGAAGGCCGTTCCCTGGGCGCAGCCCGAGGTCTGCGTCCGCTTCTTCAACTTGGCTTCGAAATTGGTGTGATGCTCGGTGCGCACCACCACGACCTGGAGATCGTCGTCATGCTCCACCTCGGTCACGACGTCGTCGTATTTCAGCATGTTCTGGTTGAGCAGGTAGCCGAGCGCCAGATATTCCGGATAGTCGCCGATCGTCATCATCGTGACGATCTCCTGCGCGTTGAGATACAGCGTCAATGGACGTTCGACGGGGACCTTGATCTCGACCTGCGCTCCGGTCTGGTCGATGCCTGTCACCCGCTCCGTCAGGCGCGGATCGTCGGGGTTCGGCAGGATGACGGGAGCCGGAGGTCTTGCGCGCGAGCTGGC
>JBARNF010000377.1:0-4747 GCA_049802835.1 Bradyrhizobium sp. | reverse complement strand
CGTTTGGGGAACCGCTCAGCAAAGGCTCCTGGCCGTTTCTGCTGTCAGGAGTTCGGAATAGCATCGTGGCCTGGCCGAGGTGGAGCAGCCTTGTCGCCTGCCGATGCCAGGCAATTGGAAACCAGGGCCAGGAGGGTCGCCGGCTTGAACGGCTTCGGCAATGCTGAGACCGCACCCAGCTTGGTGGCCATGGTAAGATAATCGGGTTCTGAAATCGAGCTCGGGGTGTCGGGTCGTCCCGAGGTCATGATGATCGGGACGTCCGGCGTGCGCTTGAGGATCAGGCGCATGGCCTCCAGCCCGTCCATGCCCGGCATGAAGATGTCCAGGATCACGAGATCGAAGCTGTCGCTCTCGACCCGGACGAGTGCCTTCTGGCCGTCGTCGGCCACCGCCACGACGTGGCCTCCCTGTTCGAGCACGCGCTGAATGGTCATCTGAATGACCGGATCGTCGTCCACGACCAGTATCTTCGCCACGCTCCGCGTCTCCCCGAATGGCTGGCAGCAAGACCGGCGGTCAGTTGTAAAGGTTTTGCCCAATTCGCGCCGCGCCGCAAGCGCCTCGCCGCCAAGTCATGTGGACCGGTCGACCCGGGGTCGGTTGGCAACATGTTGCGAGGGCGTGAAACGACCGGTGTCACCGTTCGATCGCGTGCCGGCGCAGGGGTCGTGCGCCGGGCAAACCGTGCCTTCTTTCAAAGCATTCGCGCGTAGTTGTACGGTCGTACCGTTTCACATTGGACTAATCGACGCAATAGAAAGATTGCCACGGTTCACGTTCTGATTGTGCGAAGCCGTGCCGGGGCAATGCATGCTCAGCTCTATGCCTGCGACAGGCGCCAGCGGGTCGCGCCGAGCTGCGGCAGCGCCGCCCATCGCTTGTGCGCTATCCGCTGAGATAATCCGGATAGCGGCTGCGGATGGTGGCGAGGTCGCTCAGCGTCCCCGTCAGGTGCTCGCGCAGATGCGCCTGGGCCTGTTCCGGCTTGCCGGCGGCGATCGCGTCGACGATCAGCTTGTGGTGACGCAGGATGGTCTGCGCCTTGCCGGGTGAGGGCAGATGCAGCCGGCGCAGCCGGTCGATGTGACCGCTGCGGCTGCGCACCAGCGTCCAGAGATCCCGCTGGTCGGCGGCCGTGTAGAGCCGCTCGTGGAATGCGTTGTCGGCCAGCATGAAGGCGGCGAGATCCCCGTCTTTCGCGAAGCGCTTCTGCCGGGTGACCAGCGTGTTCAACTCATCCACAAGCGCGCGTGTCGGCTGCAATGCGAGCAGGCGCACGATCTCCAGCTCCAGCGCCTGGCGCAGGAACTGGGCCTGCTGCGCCCTGGTCACGTCGATGCGGCTGACCAGCGTCGCATGCTGCGGGAAGATTTCGACCAATCCCTCCTCGGCCAAGCGCATCAGTGCGTCCCGGATCGGCGTCGAACTGAGTCCGAATTCGGATTGCAGTGCGACCCGCGACAGCGGCGCGCCGGGCGGAAGCGCCAGCGCGATGATCTGGTCGCGCAGTCGCTCGAACACCTGCGGCGCCGCGCGCCGGCTCGGATCGAGCCGTTCCGGCGGGTGGGCGGTGGGATATGTAGCGGGCAGCGAGGCCATGGGATCGGACGTCCGGCTCGAATGTCGCAGGAGAAAGATCAGAGCTTGTCAGAAATGCACTAATGCATTAGTGCATTTGCCGGCCGGCCGTCAACAAGGAGCCGGCGCGCGAGGAGGACTGTCCCATGTTGAAGAAGTTCGGGCGCTCAGCCACACGAGCCGCCGGCTTGCTGGCTACGCTCCTGGTTCCGGCCCTCTGGAGCGCTGAAGCCCAGGCCCAGCAGAAGACCGAGGTCTCGCTGTCGCGCCAGCCCGGCATCTTCTACATGCCGAGCCACATCATGGAGAAGAACAAGCTGATCGAGAAGCATGCCGCGGCGCTCGGACTTGCCGGGATCACCACCAAATGGCTGACCTTCTCCGGCGGCGGCGCCCAGACCGATGCTCTGCTGTCCGGCAGTGTCGACATCCTCAACACCGGCACCGGCAATCTGCTGCTGCTGTGGGACCGCACCCGTGGCGGCGTGAAGGGCATCGTCGCCACCTCGGCGCAGCCGATGACCTTGATCAGCCGCGATCCCAACATCAAGTCGATCAAGGATTTCGGCCCGACCGACAAGATCGCGGTGCCGACCGTCAAGGTGTCGACGCAGGCGATCGTGCTGCAGATCGCGGCTGCCGAAGCGTTCGGCGCCGACCAGTGGAACAAGCTCGACGCCAACACCGTGCAGCTCGGCCATCCCGACGCCTATACGGCGCTGAGCAATCCGCAGCACGAGGTGCACAACCATTTCTCGATCCCGCCCTACACGTTCCTCGAAATGAAGAACGTGCCGGGCGCGCATGTCGTGATGTATTCGCCCGACGTGATGGGCGGACCTCTGAGCCAGGCGCAGTTCTTCACCACGACGAAGTTTGCAGATGCCAATCCGAAGATCATCCAGGCGGTGCGCGACGCCACCAAGGAAGCGCAGGACCTGATCCGCAGCGACACCAGGACGGCGGTCGAGATCTACAAGGAGATCACCGGCGACAAGACCTCGGTCGAGGATCTGCTGGCCTGGCTCAAGGAGCCCGGCATGATGGAGTGGAACCTGGAGCCGCAGGGCACCATGAAGTTCGCCACGCACCTCGCCAAGATCGGCACGCTGAAGACCCAGCCCAAGGCCTGGACCGACTACTATCTGCCGGTCGCGCACGATCTGAAGGGCAACTGATGTCCGCGCTCCTCGATGTCAATGACGTCACCCTGCGCTACAAGACCTCCAATGCGATGATCACGGCGACGGAGAAGGTCGGCTTCTCCGTCGACCGCTCCGACCGCTTCGTGCTGCTGGGGCCGTCGGGCTGCGGCAAGTCGACCTTGCTGAAGGCGGTCGGCGGCTACATCAAGCCGAGCGAAGGCCGGATGCGCATCAATGGCCGCGAGATCACGGGTCCCGGCGCCGATCGCATGATGATCTTCCAGGAGTTCGACCAGCTGCTGCCGTGGAAGACCGTGCTCGCCAACGTCATGTTCCCGCTGCTGACGGCGCGGCGCATGCCGCGCAAGGAAGCCGAGAGCCGCGCCCGCGCCTATATCGAGAAGGTCGGGCTGACACGCGTCGTCGATGCCTATCCGCACACGCTGTCGGGCGGCATGAAGCAGCGCGTCGCCATCGCCAGGGGCATGGCGATGGAGCCGGACATTCTGCTGATGGACGAGCCGTTCGCGGCGCTCGATGCGCTGACGCGGCGCACCTGCCAGGACGAGCTGTTGCAGCTCTGGAACGAGACCAAGTTCACGGTGCTGTTCGTGACGCATTCGATCGCCGAAGCCATCAAGATCGGCAACCGCATCCTGCTGCTGTCGCCGCATCCGGGCCGGGTCAAGGCCGAGGTCATCGACGTCGACAAGGTCTCGGCCGAGGACGGCAGCGCCGCACGCCTGGAGAAGCAGATCCATGATCTGCTGTTCTCCGAACCCGCAACGACGCATTGAGGACGGCTCACATGGCTGACGCCAAGATCATCCTGCGCGATACGTCGGCGCCGAGCGCCGCGTCCCCCGCCGACGTCGCGCGCAAGCTCGGCGTGTTGGAGCTGTTGTGGAACGACGGCTTCGTGCGCAAGACCCTCATCATCGTCGTGCTCGCGGCGATCTGGCAGGCCTATGGCAGCTACCTCGACAATCCGCTGCTGTTCCCGACCTTCTCCGACACCATTGCTGCCTTGTGGGAGAAGGTGCGCGACGGCACCATTCCGATGCGCGCCTGGACCTCGCTGAAGGTGCTGTTCATGGGCTATGCCGCGGGCATTACGCTGGCGGCCATCCTGACCGTGCTGGCGATCTCGACCCGGATCGGCACCGATTTCCTCGAGACCGTCACGGCGATGTTCAATCCGCTGCCGGCGATCGCGCTGTTGCCGCTCGCGCTGATCTGGTTCGGGCTCGGCAGCGGCAGCCTCGTGTTCGTGCTGATCCATTCGGTGCTGTGGCCGGTCGCGCTCAACACTCACTCCGGCTTCAAGAGCGTCTCCAACACGCTGCGCATGGTCGGGCGCAATTACGGCCTGACCGGTTTCTCCTATGTTATCCGCATCCTCATTCCCGCGGCGTTCGGTGCCATTCTCACTGGCCTCAAGATCGGCTGGGCCTTCGCCTGGCGCACCCTGATCGCGGCCGAGCTGGTGTTCGGCGTGTCCTCGGGGCAGGGCGGCCTCGGCTGGTTCATCTTCGAGAACCGCAATCTGCTGGAGATTCCGGCCGTGTTCGCCGGCCTGCTGACCGTGATCGTGATCGGCCTCGTGGTCGAGAACCTGATCTTCCGCACCATCGAGCGCCGGACCGTGCAGACCTGGGGGACGCAATCATGAGCGAGCGCAAGCAACCCGATCAGCTGCGCAGCGCGCGTTGGTTCGCGCCCGACGATCTCCGCTCCTTCGGCCATCGCTCGCGGGTGATGCAGATGGGCTATGCCCAGGAGGAGTGGAAGGGTCGGCCGGTCATCGCCATCGTCAACACCTGGTCCGACGCGCAGCCGTGTCACATGCACTTCAAGCAGCGCGTTGACGACGTCAAGCGCGGCGTGCTGATGGCGGGAGGTTTCCCGATCGAGCTGCCGGCGCTGTCGCTGTCCGAATCGCTGCTGAAGCCGACCACGATGCTCTATCGCAACATGCTGGCGATGGATGTCGAGGAGCTGTTGCGCGGCCATCCCGTCGA
>JBARNF010000376.1:0-1818 GCA_049802835.1 Bradyrhizobium sp. | reverse complement strand
GGCGAAAGCAACGACCTTGATCTCCGGAACGATCTCGCGGATGCATTTTGGTGAGGCGGCGCCGTCAAGCAGTGACGCGTCGAGCAGGACGGCGTCGGGGCGCAGCCCGGCAATTCGCGCGACAGCATCGTGAGGGGGCGCCGCGCCGACGACGTCGACCGCCTCCATGCGAGAAAGGCTCAAAAGGAGTCCCTCGCGAAACAGCCGGACGTCGCTGACGATAAAGATGCGTGGCGGGACGGCCGCTCCGGTCGGTCGGTCGCAACGCGGCGCTGATCGATCCTCGACCGATTTACCGAACCTGCTGCCTATCGACATTGCCCGCCCCTGGACGAATTGACCTGAGATCCATTCCTGTCAAACGTCGGGTCGTTCTTAGGTCAACAGTCACCCCATCATTCCATCTTTCAGTGCAGTGGATGTGTGACTGATTCCACATCGACGGCAATTCTTGTATCCCGATGCGCCATCCTCGCGGGCGAAATATTCTACCCCCTTAGTGAGTTTACCCCCAATGCACGTGTTACGATAAGGTGACGGCAAGGCGTACATAAAGTGGCATATTTCTGTCACGAGTCAACCGGAAACACGACCGAAGGCGATCGGCGTTGTCCGCAATGGCTTGATGGTATTGAAGAAGTCGCCGATGGGGGGCGAGGTTTTTGCAGTTGCTCGCGCCGTTGTCCGCCCCGGCGCGGAGGCGTTGGCTCGGACGCAGACCTTAAGGCGGATGCAACCGACACATCTGACACAGCCGAATTGATCCGGGCGCGATCCCTGGCGGGCGCTACGGTTCACTCTGGATCTTGTTTTCGTGGATGATCTTAGTCCAGCGCTCGAGCTCGCTGCGGACGACTGCGTTGGCGGCGTCCGGCGTGCGCTGGTCCGGCGGGAAGGCCTCGACCCCGCTCTGCGCGTAGGCTTTCACGACGTCCGGGTCCGCGAGCGTCTCACGCAGGGCCGCGTTGAGCTTGTCGATGATCGGTTTCGGCGTTGCTGCCGGCGCGAACAGCGCGTGCCAGAACGGAATATCGACTTCGGGGTATCCCAGTTCGCCCGCCGACGGCACGTCCGGAGCCAAGGGAGAGCGTTTGGTCGTCCCGAAGGCGTAAGCCTTGATGGTTCCCGCCTTGATGAGGGGAGCCGCGCTCGCCGCGCCCGCCCAGAGCAGATCGACATGCCCGCCGAGAATGTCGTTCATGGCTGGGCCGATACCGCGATAGGGAACCGCGTCGATGGCAACGCCCATGGATTTGGCGAACAGAACGGTGGTGAGATGCCCCAGGGTTCCGTTGCCGGGATGTGCAAACTTGGCTGGGCGGTCCTTCATCCAGTCGGCGAGCGCGCGCAGGCTGTTGGCCGGCAGGGAACTGCGGCCGACGAGAAACGAATAGCTCGTGTTCACCAGTCCGACGGCCGTGAAGTCCTTCTCCACGCTGAAGGGCAGCTTCGGATACAGGGCCGGCGCGATGGTGATCCCGGTCTGATGAATGAGGAGCGTGTAGCCGTCGGGCTCGGCTCGCGCCACCCGAGCGGCGCCCGTCACGCCGCCGGCGCCCGGGACATTCTCGATGACGATCTGCTGGCCGAGAATGGCCGACATGCGGCCCGCGATGACGCGCGCCGCCGTATCCCCGGGGCCGCCGGGCGCCGTGGCCGCGATGAGTGTTATGGGGCGTTGCGGGTAGGCTTGGCCGTGCGCCAAGCCCTGCGCGCCCGCGATGCCGGCCACGGCGACGAGGACTTTCATCGCAACCGATACGTACCTCACCTTGCTGCCTCCCGCTCTGTCATGAACGCACGCTGTTTGCTCGAACC
>JBARNF010000375.1:0-4680 GCA_049802835.1 Bradyrhizobium sp. | reverse complement strand
GATCCTCGACGCCGAAACCCGAACCTTCGAGATTCCCCAGCGGCCTGCATCGCACTGAGACGGCCAGTCGCTGAGCAAATAGTTATAGGGCTATAGCGTCGGCAATCGGTCTTGCAGCGCGGCTAAGTCGCGCAGTCCAGCATCCATTGAACGCCGAACCGATCCGTGAGTTTCCCATAGTAGCTCCCCCACGGCTGCACCGCGAGCGGCGTCGTCACCTTGCCGCCGACGGCGAGCCTGGTGAACAGCACGTCGGTCGTCTCGCGATCGTCCATGATGAGGATGTGAGCAGAGCCGCGCATCGGCTCGGCGTCATGATTGTCCGACGCGAAGAACAGCACTCCCGGTCCTTCGAATCGCGCATGCATGACTTTGCCTCGCATGGTCTCGCTCGCGATCGGGATGCCCCGCTCGCCATGGCGCATGAGCGTCGTGACGCGGCCAAGTCCGCATGCGGTGTAGAAGGCGAGCGCGGCCTCGCATTGCGTCGTGAAGAAGAGATAATTGGCGAGCTGCATAAATGATCTCCAGGCGTTGCTGCGCCGCGTCAGACGTGTACAGAGCAGCTGTCAGTCGCAGATGTCTTCCCGTTCCGGAGCCTGTGCCGCCGTGGCGCCGACGATCGCCTCCACGAGATCGGCGTTGCCGTAACTCTGTCCGGCGATGCCCCAGGCGCCGTCTGGCGCGTAGACGATGTTCGACCAGATATGGTCTCGCTTCAGCCGTCCACCGCCGGCCTTTTCGACGACATCCGTCGCTCTCTCGATGAAGGCTTTTTTCGCCTCGCGCGTCGCCAGCGCGATCTCCGGCAGCTTGAGCTCGACGAAAGCCGCCGCAACCGGTCTGCCGCCGGCCAGGATCCGTTCTTTCGGCAGCACATTGATCGAGCCGACGATGTTGGCCGCCATGAAAGCATTCCCGGCAAGCCCGGACACGTCCAGAAGCGCGTCCGTCAACCCGGCAAAGGCTTCGGCCTGTTCTTGGGGCGACAATAATCCTTCGGGCAATGTCAGCGTGATGGGCATGGCTTTCTCCTCGTTGGACAGGCGATCGTTGCCTATAAAGACCGATCACTCTCTTTTAATAAACGTTGATCACTCTCTAAGCAAGCCTTAATTGGACTGTTCTCTCAAGGGAAGCCGGCCATGCGCTACAGCGCCGAACACAAACAGGAGACCAAGGCCAAGGTCGTCGCGGCCGCGGGGCGGGTGTTTCGCGAGGCTGGGTATGGCGGCGCCGGCATCGACGCCTTGACCAAGGCCGCCGGGGTGACGAACGGCGCCTTCTACGGACACTTCAAATCCAAGAGCGAAGCCTTCCGCACGGCCGTGCTGTCCGGCCTCGACGAGTTGCGGCACGGGGTTGCCGTGCTCAGAGCCAGCGAGCCGAATGGCTGGCTCAAAACCTTCGTGAACTTCTACCTGGGCTACAAACGGACCTGCGATCTCGGCGAGAGCTGTGCGTTGCCCAGCCTGTCTGCCGACGTGATGCGCGCGGACCATGACACGCGAGCTGCCTATACGGCCGAGCTGAAGCGCCTCGTCGGCGAGATCGCTGCGGGCTTGCCGGGGACCGATGATGCGATGGCACCGCCCCTCTCGCCGGCGGATCAGGCGATCGTGCTGTTGGCCATGCTCAGCGGCGGCGTGACTCTGGCCCGCGCCGTATCGGACCCGGCTCTGTCCGAACGCATCGCTCAGCTCGTCGCGCAGGCGGCGTTACGCTTGGCCCAGCATGACCCGCAAGGCGGTTCGCATCCACATCCCGTAGATCGCTAGAGCCAGCCCTCAGAGAGAATGCGCACGTGCGCGGTCTTGGGGACAGGTCGTCCGCCGACGGCGCCGCGGCTTGCCGATTGCGGCGCACGGCTGAACATTTGTTCTGCTCTGATCGAGGAGCGCGGCTGCCCATGCCGCTGACGAGCGCACGCGGCCGCCAGCACTCAGCGGGGGACGACGGCGGTCGCTTCGATCTCGACGCGCGCGGCTGGCTCGACAAGACGCACGACCTGCACGAGCGCCATGCAGGGGTAATGGCTGCCGATCAGCTCGCGATAGGCTTTGCCGAGCGCCTTCAGATTCGAGACGTATTCATCCATGTCGACGACATACCAGGTCAGACGCACGAGATGGTCCGGCCGCGCGCCGCCTTCGGCCAGAATCGCCACGATATTTTCGAGGGCCTGCCGGACCTGTGCGACAAATCCATCCGCAAACCGCCCGGCAACGTCCCAGCCGACGACACCACCCGTCACGACAAGGCTTCCTTCGGCCATGACGCCGTTCGCATACCCCTTCGGCTGCGGCCAGCCACTGGGCTGAAGCACTTGCAGACCGCCGGTCGCGGCGGCCTCCGGCTTTCTCATCGTGCTCATGCGGAAGTCTCAATCCTCTCTGCGCGGCTTCAGCAGCTCGCGCGCGACAATCAGTTTCTGCACCTCAGTCGCGCCCTCGTAGATGCGCAACGCGCGGATTTCGCGGTACAGGCTTTCGACGATCTCGCCCTTGCGCACGCCGCGGCCGCCGAACATCTGGACAGCACGATCGATGACGCGCTGCGCGGTCTCGGTGGCGGTCAGCTTCGCCATTGCGGCTTCGCGCGTCGTCGGAAGCCGCTGGACATCGCGGCGCCAGGCCGCACGGTAGGTCAGCAGCGCGGCAGCATCGGTGTCGGTCGCCATGTCGCCGAGCGCGGCCTGAGTCAGTTGGAGATCTCCCAACGTTGCACCGAACATGTGCCTGCTGCGTGCGTGCGACAGCGCTTCGTCGAGTGCCCGCCGAGCAAAGCCCAGGGCAGCGGCCGCGACCGATGCGCGGAAAATATCCAGCGTCTGCATCGCGAGCTTGAACCCGCCGCCGGGCGCGCCGAGGCGACGGCTGATCGGGATCCGGCAATCGGTCAAGCGCAACGTCGCCAGCGGATGCGGCGCGATGACATCGATGCGCTCGGCGATGCCGAAGCCGGGATCATCGGGAAAGACGACAAAGGCCGAGATGCCGCGCGCGCCCGGCGCCTCGCCCGTTCGCGCAAACAGCGTGTAGACGTCGGCAATACCGCCGTTCGAGATCCAGGTTTTCTCGCCATCAATGACGTAGTCGCTGCCGTCGGCGCGCGCCGTGCAGGACATGGCCGCGACGTCCGATCCGGCTTCCTTCTCGGACAGCGCGAAGGCCGCAAGCCATTCGCCGGAGCGAACCTTAGGCAGCACGGCCTTGCGCAGGTCGGCCGAACCGCCGAGCGCGATCGCGCCCGAGCCGAGCCCCTGCATGGCGAAGGCGAAATCGGCGAGGCCATCGGTATAGGCAAGCGACTCGCGCGACAGGCAGATCGAGCGGGAATCGATCGTCGTCGCATCTCCGTCGGGTGCAGCAACCGCGCAATCGAGCAACCCCGCCTCTCCCATCGCGCGCACGAGCCTGCGGCAAGCGCCGTCGACGTCGTTGTGATCGATCTTGTCGAAGGCCCCCGACTGCGCGAAGCGGTCGAGCGCCTCGGCGATCGCATGATGGCGCGGCTCGAAAAACGGCCAGTCGAGCCATTCCCGCCTGATCACCTTTGCCACGGAGCTCATCTGACCCCTCCTCCGCTCACTGCGCGGCCGCAGCCGCGGCGCGCGCCAGATTGGCTTCGTATTGCCCCTTGGCGGACAGATACTGCTTCGGCCAACTGACCGCAGTGATGCCGATGCGCGCGGCTTCGTGCAGCGTCCAGGCCGGGTCGGCAAGATGCGGCCGGGCAATGGCGCAGAGATCGGCGCGGCCGGCTGCGAGAATCGAGTTGGCGTGATCGGCCTCGGAGATCGCGCCGACTGCGATCGTCTCGATGCCGACCTCGTTGCGGATCAGGTCGGCGAACGGCGTCTGGAACAGGCGTCCATAGACCGGCCGCTCCTCCTTCCAGACCTGCCCCGACGAACAATCGATCACGTCGGCCCCCGCCTCCTTGAACATCGCAGCGAAGATCGCCGCATCCGCCGGGGTGTTGCCGCCGTCGGTCCAGTCATGACAGGACAGACGCACCGACATCGGCCGATCGGATGGCCACACCGCGCGTGTGGCCTTGAACACCTCCAGCGGAAAGCGCGCGCGGTTGTCGTGGCTGCCGCCGTATTCGTCCGTGCGCCGGTTGGTCAGCGGCGAGAGGAAGCTCGACAACAGATAGCCGTGGGCGCAATGGAGTTCGAGCCACTCGACGCCGGCTGCTGCCGCACGGCGGGTTGCCGCGACGAAATCATCGCGCACGCGGTCCATGTCGCCGCGGTCCATCGCCCGCGGCAACTGGCTGTGGGGCAGATAAGGCAGCGCCGACGCCGACATCAGCGGCCAATCTCTGGACTCCAGCGGTTGATCGATGCCTTCCCAGGGAACCCGGGTCGCGCCCTTCCGTCCGGCATGGCCGAGCTGAATTCCCACCTTGGCGTGTCCGACACCATGAACGAGATCGACTAGGCGGCGCCATTGCACCTGCTGCGCATCGTTCCAGAGCCCGAGGCAGCCCGGCGTGATCCGCGCATCCGGCGAGACGCAGGTCATCTCGGCAAAGATCAGCCCGGCGCCGCCCATGGCCCGCGCGCCGAGATGAGCGATGTGGAAGTCGTTGATGAGCCCGTCCTGCGCCGAATACATCGCCATCGGCGAGACCATGATGCGGTTCGCAAGCGCAAGGCCGCGCACGCGGTGC
>JBARNF010000374.1:0-2390 GCA_049802835.1 Bradyrhizobium sp. | reverse complement strand
GCCATAGGCCATCGCACCCCCCGCTCCCATCAGCGCAGCACCGCCGATCGAGCGCAACATGTGACGAGGCGACGTAAATCCTTCCCAGTGGAAGCGGCCGGTGGCCACCGCCGTTACCAGGCTTCCGGCGAAGACGCCGGCCACCATGGCGATGCCGAAATTCAGGGTCAGCCCGGTCGACAGCATGACGTATTGCACGGCATCGGCGATCGGGGCGATGAAGGTCAGCGAGGCGACCGGCGCCGGATTGAACTCATCGGCGCCGAGATAGCCGGTCGCGAACCAGCCGATGGCCACCAACAGACCGACCGTCAGCCCTGCCGCAATCTGGCCCGGCGCGCGACGGAACGGCAGATGGGCGAAGGCAAAGACCAGCAGCGCTGCGCTCAGCGTCGAGGCCGCGAGCAGCCGCGGCGGGCTCTCCGCAAAGCCAGCGGCGGACAGCAGCGCCGGCAGTGAATTGACCTTGGCCGATGTCTGCGTGGCCTGCAGCAGCACGATGCGCAGCGGCGCGATCAGGCCCTTCAGGGTCATCTGCGCGGCGATCCCGAGCACGATGACGACGACGAACGAGCGCAGGTTGCCGCGGCCGAGCAGCACCAGCGCGCGCGAGCCGCAGCCGTTGGCAAGCACCATGCCATAGCCGAACAGGACACCGCCCAAGAACATCAGCGGCACGGAGAACGTCGGCTGCAGATAGATCGACTTGCCGAGATCGACGACGCCGTCGGCTGCCAACACCTGTGTGACAATGACCGCGATCCCCATCGCCAGCGCGTAGGCCCGCACGAGGCGGCCATCGCCACTGGCCCACCAGCCGCGCAGGCTGCTCATCATGCAGAAGCCGCTGAGCAGGCCGACCACGCCATAGGCCATGCCGATCGCGAGACCGGCGATCACGGCCAGATTGGCTGCTTCCGGCACGATCAGGAATCCTTCTGGTTGCGGAAAAGATGCGGCGGCACGCACGCAGGGCAAGCACGGCTTTCGCTTGACGCGCGCGGAATATTCGCCACGATATCGAGCTTAACTAGTTCAGAATGCTTGTTCCAACAAGCATCAACGGGAGCGAACGCCGTGGTTTCACAAGCGCATCCTTTTGGGTGGCCGACGGCCCGTGCGAGCGCGGAGACCGGACGGTGAGCAGCGAAACCAGCCTCTCCCCCGACGCGCTCGCGCGCGCCTGCGCCGACGCGATGTGGCAGGATGATCGCGCCAGCCAGGGGCTCGGCATGCAGATCATCGAGATCGGCCCCGGCCGCGCCGCACTGCAGATGACCGTCCAGCCGCACATGGTCAACGGTCATGGCATCGCTCATGGCGGCTTCATCTTTACGTTGGCAGATTCCGCCTTCGCCTTCGCCTGCAACTCGCACAACGACCGCACCGTGGCGGCGCAGGGCAGCATCAGCTTCATCCGCCCGGGCAAGCTCGGCGACATCATGGTGGCCCGCGCCAGCGAGGTCTCGCGCAACGGCCGCTCGGGCATTTATGACGTCCGCGTCACGGCCGGCGACAGCGTGATCGCTGAATTCCGCGGCCATTCCCGCAGCATCGGCGGCACGCTGGTGCCGGCCGGCACGCCCGACGCCACCAGCTGAGCTCAATGCCTGCACCGCCCCGCGCGATCGCCGGAGGACCTGACACGATGACCAAGCTTCAATCCGCCGGCTCCTATGTACCCGAGATGGACGAGATAGAGCGCGCCTCGCGCGACGAGATCATGGCGCTGCAGACCCAGCGCCTCGGCTGGTCGCTGAAGCACGCCTATGACAACGTCGCCCATTACCGGCGAGCCTTCGACAAAGCCGGCGTGCAGCCGTCGGATTTTCGCGAGCTCGCCGACCTCGCCAAATTCCCGTTCACGGTGAAGACCGACCTGCGCGACAACTACCCGTTCAACATGTTCGCCGTGCCGCGCGAGCAGCTGGTGCGCGTGCATGCTTCATCGGGCACAACGGGCAAGCCGATCGTGGTCGGCTACACCCGGAACGACATCGCGACCTGGTCAACCGTGATGGCGCGCTCGATCCGCGCGGCCGGCGGCCGCAGCGGCATGATCATCCACAATGCCTATGGCTACGGCCTGTTCACCGGCGGCCTCGGCGTCCATTACGGCGCTGAACAGCTCGGCTGCACCGTGGTGCCGATCTCCGGCGGCATGACCGAGCGCCAGGTGCAGCTGATCAACGATTTCCGGCCCGATATCATCACCGTGACGCCGAGCTACATGCTGGCGATTCTCGACGAGTTCAAGCGCCAGGGGCTCGACCCGCGGCAGAGCTCGCTGAAGATCGGCATCTTCGGCGCCGAGCCCTGGACCAACGCGATGCGCGCCGAGATCGAGGACGCGTTCGCGATGGATGCCACCGACATCTATGGACTGTCGG
>JBARNF010000373.1:0-4168 GCA_049802835.1 Bradyrhizobium sp. | reverse complement strand
GTGTGGCCGCACATCGCGACCAGCCCGGTCTCCTTCTGCAGCTCGACCACCTGCTGCGCATCCTTGAGCGAGTCGGCGAGCGGGATCTCGACCTGGACATGCTTGCCGGCCTTGAGGCAGTCGATCGCCTGCGCCGCATGCATCTGCGTCGGCGTGCACAGAATGACGGCGTCGACCTCCGGCAGCTTGAGGCTGTCGGCGAGCTCGGTCGAGACGTGCTTGATGCCGTATTTGTCGGCGACTTCCTTGGTCTGGTCGAAGCGGCGGCCGACCAGCGACACCACCTCGACATCGGCGATGTTCTTGATGCCGTCGAGATGCTTGATGCCGAAGGCGCCGGCGCCGGCAAGCGCGACCTTGATGGTCTTGGCCATTTAGTTGTTCTCCAGGATCAGATGGCCGACGGCGGTGTTGCTCGCCGGCACATGATAGAAGCGATGGCGCACCGTCGGTGCGTTGCCCTTCTTGGTCTCGTTGACGTCGCTCATGGCGCCGCGCGCGATCAGCCACATCACGAGCTCGATGCCCTCGCTGCCGGCCTCGCGGACATAGTCGATGTGCGGCACCTTCGACAGCCCGTCCGGATCGTTGATGAGCTTGTCGAGGAACGCATTGTCCCATTCGCGGTTGATCAGGCCGGCACGCGGGCCCTGCAGCTGATGGCTCATGCCGCCAGTGCCCCAGATTTGCACGTTGAGCGGCTCGTCATAGCTTTCGATCGCCTTGCGGATCGCCTTGCCGAGCATGAAGCAGCGGCGCCCCGACGGCACCGGATACTGCACCACGTTGACGGCGAACGGGATCACCGGGCACGGCCAGGCATCGACCTGGCCGAACACCAGGCTGAGCGGCACGGTGAGGCCGTGGTCGACGTCCATCTTGTTGACGATGGTGAGGTCAAAATCGTCCTGGATCACCGACTGCGCGATATGCGCGGCGAGCTTCGGATGCCCGATCACCTTCGGCACCGGGCGCGGGCCCCAGCCCTCGTCGGCCGGCTGATATTCGGCCGCGGTGCCGATCGCGAAGGTGGGAATCATGTCCAGGCTGAAGGCGGTCGCGTGATCGTTGAAGACCAGGAACACGACGTCCGGCTTCTGTTCCTTCTCCCACTGCTTGGCAAAGTCGTAGCCGGCGAACACCGGCTTCCAATAGTCCTCGCCGGTCTTGCCGAGATCGAGAGCTGCGCCGATCGCCGGGACGTGCGAGGTGAAGACGCTTGCGGAGATATGGGCCATTTACTTCTTCTCCCCGGTGTAGCGGTTGCCTTCGACCGAGCGGCCGCCCTTCACCATCATGTCGCGGTATTGCTCTTCGGTCATGCCGGTCATGCTGCCGGCCATCTGCTGGAAGCTCTTGCCGTCGGTGGCGCCGATCTTGGCGAGGAAGTAGATGTTGCCACCCAGCGCAATGCAGCGATTGAGGTCGCGGTCGAGCACCGCCTGCTTCTGCTCCTCGCTCATCGGCCATTCGTCGAGATAGGCGCGCTCATCGGCCTTGAAGCGGGCACGGTTCTCCGCCTTCATCAAGGACATGCAGAACTGGTTGAGGTGATAGCCCATCCGGGACATGTCCGCGTCGAAGATGGTCGTGCCGGGAACGTCGGTATAGGGTTTATCGAGCGACATCGCTTCCCTCCTTCAGGATTCTTCGGGCCAGTAGAGCCGCATCGGATTGTCGACCAGGAGCTTATGCTGCAGCTCCGCGGTGACGGCGATATGCGGAATGAAATCGACCAGGAGGCCGTCGTCGGGCATGTGGTCCTTCAGGTTCGGATGCGGCCAGTCGGTGCCCCACAGCACGCGATCCGGGAAGGTCTCGACGATGCGCCTGGCGAACGGCACCACGTCGCGATAGGCGTTCTGCTCTCCGTTCAGCGCCCGCGGGCCCGCCACCGACAGCCGCTCCGGGCAGCTCACCTTGGACCACACGTTCGGGTGCTCGCGCATGAACTTCACGAACAGCTCGAATTCCGGCCCATCGACCGGCTTGGTCACATCGGGCCGGCCCATGTGATCGACGACGACGGTGGTCGGCAGCGAGGTGAAGAAGTCCCACAGCTCCGGCAGATCGACGGCCTCGAAATAGATCACGACATGCCAGCCGAGCTTGTTGATGCGGCCCGCAATCTCGATCAGCTCGTCCTTGGGCGTGAAATCGACCAGGCGCTTGACGAAGTTGAATCGGACGCCGCGGACGCCGGCGTCGTGCATCGCCTGCAGCTCGCCGTCGGTGACGCTGCGCTTCACGGTGGCGACGCCGCGGGCCTTGCCGTTGGAATGCACGAGCGCATCGACCATGGCGCGGTTGTCGGCGCCGTGGCAGGTCGCCTGCACCACGACGTTGCGGGCAAAGCCGAGATGATCGCGCAGCGCATACAGCTGCTGTTTGGAGGCGTCGCACGGCGTGTACTTCCGCTCCGGCGCGTAGGGGAATTCGGCGCCGGGGCCGAACACGTGGCAGTGCGCATCGACGCTGCCGGCCGGCACCTTGAAGCGCGGCTTCGACGGGCCGTTGTACCAGTCGAGCCACCCGGGGGTCTTCTGGAACTCCATGAGGTTCCCTACTCCTTGGACTTGATCTTGTTGAGAATGCGATCGGCCTCGGTGCGCCAGTCGGGGCTGCGCGCGAACTCCTTGGTGCCACGCGTGCCAAACAGGCCGTCATCGGCGAGATCGGCGACCCAGGCCTGGCGCTCGGCGGTGCCCTGCGCCGACCACGGCGTCAGCCCGATGTCGCGCACGGTCTCGGCGACCTCCCGCACCTCCTCGGCGCGGCGGCGGCCATGCTCGATCACACGCTGAAAGAAATAGGCGCCCTGCTTCTCCCAGTCGATGCCGGGGAAGGTTTCCTGCAGCGAGGCCAGCACCGCATCCTCCACGCCATAGGCGCGCGCGGTGGTGAAGCTCTCGATCACCATCGCCTCGAGGCCCTTGATCATAATGCTGCGGCACATCTTGGTCGCCGAGGCGACGCCGAGCTTGTCGCTGGCGGGCTTGGCCGCGAAGCCGAGATCGTTGAGCAGCGGCGCCAGTTCACGCGCCCCGGCGCCGCCGAGCAGCAGCGGCACCTTGATGCGATAAGGCGGCACCGAGGTCATCACGGCGCCCTCGACATAGCGCCCGCCGGCCCCGTCGATCAGCGCGGCGGCGCGCTGCTTGGCGCCGGGCGAGGCCGAGTTGAAGTCGAGGAACCAGGCGCCCGGCTTGATGGTCGCAGCGCAGGCTTGCGCGACCGCGACGTCCTGGCTCGCGGTGACGGCCGAGACGATGAAGTCGGCCTGCGCCGCCAGCTCGGCATGAGAGGCGGTCAACGTCACGCCGATGCTCTCGGCATGGCTCCGCATCACGTCGCCTCTGGCGTCCGCCAGCTTGACGTCATAGGTCGAGACGCGCACGCCGTCCTTGCGCAGATCCTCGGCGAGGATCTTGCCGACCTCGCCGTAACCGATCAGCCCGACATGCCACTGATTAGACGCCACGGTCATTGCTGCTCAATCGATGTATTTGAGCCCGGCCTTCGCCAGCGGCTCGCGCATCTTGTACATGTCAAGGCCCAGCACGCCGGAGGCTAGCTTCTCGCGCTTGTCGGCCTCGTTGGCCTCGCGCGCTGCGGCGGCGTCAGCGGCCTGATGGGCGACCGCGGCCGGCACCACGACGATGCCGTCGACATCGGCGACGATCACGTCGCCCGGGTTCACCGCAACGCCGGCGCAGACCACGGGGACGTTGACCGAGCCGAGCGTGGCTTTCACCGTTCCCCGCGCGGAAATCGCGCGCGAGAACACCGGGAACTGCATCTCGGTCAGATCAGCAACGTCGCGCACGCCGCCGTCGATGACCAGGCCCTGGGCACCGCGGGCACGAAAACTGGTCGCCAGCAGATCGCCGAAGAAGCCGTCGGTATTCTCGACCGTGCAGGCGGCGACGACGACGTCGCCGGGCTGGATCTGCTCGGCCGCGACATGCAGCATCCAGTTGTCGCCGGGCTGCAGCAGCACGGTGACGGCGGTGCCGCACATCTTCGCGGTCGGATAGATCGGACGCATGTAGCACTGCATCAGCCCGACGCGGCCCATCGCCTCATGGATGGTGGCGACGCCGAACTTGGACAGCTTCTCCACCGCCGCCTTGTCGGCGCGGGTGATGCTCGTCTTGACGATTCCGAG
>JBARNF010000372.1:0-1937 GCA_049802835.1 Bradyrhizobium sp. | reverse complement strand
CAGACGCCTTGATCGGCGACAAGGCCTACGATGCCGATCCGCTGATCGAGACGCTCACCCGCCGCCAAATCACTCCGGTGATTCCACCAAAGGCCAATCGAAAGTTCCCGCGAGTTTGCGATTTCGCGCTCTATTGCGAACGCAACCTCGTCGAACGCTTCTTCAACAAGCTCAAGCACTTTCGCGCCATCGCCACGCGCTACGACAAGCTCGCCAGAAATTTCCTCGCCGGTATCGAGCTCGCCTCGGCTATCATCCTGCTCAACTGAAGACAGGCCCTAAGAGTCCGTCCCAAGACTTCGTCATGGATTACAAAGCTTTCGCACCATGAGGCGGATGGACGCGAGTTTCAAGAACGCGAGGGCATTGCGGTTGAGATTTTCCCAGTCCTTTGCAAGGCGGCGACAACGGTTGAGCCACGCAATCGTGCGTTCTACGATCCAGCGCTTGGGTAACCGAACGAACCCTTTCGCTTGATCGGATCGTTTGACGATTTCGGTTTCGAGACCAGGCAGGATCTTCGCGAGCGCGTTGCCAAAAATCGGGCCTTGATAGGCGCTGTCGGCGAACAGCTTCGCGATGAATGGAAACTGACCGAACAGCGTCGCCAGCAACATGATGCCGCCATCGCGATCCTGAATGCCGGCGGAATGAACGATGGCGTGCAGCAACAGACCCAGCGTGTCGACGAGAATATGCCGCTTCTTGCCCTTGATCAGTTTGCCCGCATCGAACCCGTGCGGATCGATGCAGGCCCCCCTTGTATGGGGTCTTTTTTGTCAAGCGGTTTCAGAGCCGCGATCTTTTCTTGACCGGTTTCTTTGTTCGATCTGGAAACCCGTTTCTTCGCCCCGACCCGCAATATTGCAAAGCCGGCGCGCGCAGGAGCTGTCAAGGTTGGCCGTCGCACCAACCTTTCCGCATGCTCCGCCCTTGCCAGGCCATACCTTGACGGCTCTGAGCACGACGGCACACTCGATGCGATCGGGATGACGATTTGAGGGGAGCCCGCTTTCCGGGCGCGGATCAATCGCGCCACGACCTTGTATCCGGTGGGTCCAGAACCCAAACCATGATGCACTCATGCGCATCGGCGGCGAAGCTCCGAGGCGGCGGACCCATTCTTTTTCCCGGCATGAAAGCCAAGGGGGACGATCGGGACCCCGCCACCTCGAACCGTCATCGGTACCCTCTCGCGCTTGAAGCGGGGCGGGCCGAAACTGTCGGAGGATTTCTATGCAACTCCGCTCCTGAAGCTGGACGCAGGACGATACCCTCCGGGATCGTACCCTCCCGCACGAGCCGCCACAGGGCGATCAGCAACTTGCGCGCCAGCGCCACAATCATGGTCTTGCGGGTCTGAGGCGCATTTTTCGTGCGCGCGTAAAACCATTGCGCCAAGGCGCTGTCCTTCTGGAACATCAGAAACCGCCATGCCAGTTGGATCATGCCGCGCCGGACCCGCGCGTTACCGGATCGAGCCAGCCCTTTCTCGCGACGCTTCTTGCCGCTCTCGTCAGGCGAGCCGGTGAGACCACCATAGCGCGCCACCGCTCGACGGTCACGCAAGTTTCGGATGAGCACCTCCTGCACCAGCATGTCCGCCGTCTCTACGCCAACCCCGATCACACGCGCCAGCAGGCGCACCATGACATGAGGCCCGTCACTGGGGGCTTGCTCGATGCGCTCCAGGCGGGTCTTCTCGATTTCCCGGATCTGATTGCGGACGAGCCGGCGGCGCTCCATATCGCGCTTGAGTTCAGCCAACGTGTTGGGCGGCATCGGCTCGCCTTCGGGCGTGCGCAAGCCTTCGAGGCGTTCGACGGCCTTCTTCAGCTTGGGATTGAAGCCGCGGATGCCGAGCCGCGCCAGCGCCGCCTTCATCCTGTTGACGATCCGGCTTTGCTCGCCAACGAGACTTTCGCGCTCGCGATTGG
>JBARNF010000371.1:0-1607 GCA_049802835.1 Bradyrhizobium sp. | reverse complement strand
CCAGCTGCACCACCTGTTCGAGCTGCGCGAAGTTCGACGGCGCGTCGCGATCGGTCAGCTCGACGCCGGAGGTGACGCGCACGCCGTTCTCCATCGGCGTCATCAGGAAGCTGCCCTCGGCGTCATGGATCGGACGCAGCAGCGTTCGTCCCGGGTTCGGCGTGAACTCCTGGTGATAGCCGCGCTCGAATGCCATCGGCACCCGATAGCCGAGCGGCCGCAGGACATCCGGCGACCACGGCCCGAGCGCGACCACGACGTGGCGCGCGCGGATCTCGCCGTCGCCGAGCACGACACGCCAGCCGTCGCCGTCGGGCAACAGCGCCCTGATCTCGGATTGGCGCAGCATGCCGCCGGCGCCCTCGACCATGCGCGCATAGGCCTTGGTGACGTTGCCGGGCGAGTCGACCGAGGCCGTCTGGCTGTGCAGCAGGCCGACCTTGTAGACCGGCATCATGTTGGGCTCGAGCGCTGATATCGCCTGGCGGTCGAGCAGCTCGCTCTTGATGCCGTACTCTGCCAGGAGGGCCTGCTCTTCCTTGGCCGCGGCGAGCGCCTCGCTGCGCCACGCCTTCAGCCATCCCGTCTCCCGGATGCGCTGCGGCTCGCCTGCTTTGACGATCCAGTCGCGATGCAGCTTCAGCGAGGCGCCGATCAGGCCGTGCAGCGCGGTCGCGCGCGGCTTCACGCGGGATTCCACGGCATTGGCGAGGAAGCGCAGCACCCACTCGACATTACGCAGCGTCCAGGCCGGATCCCAGCGCAACGCCGCATTGCGGTTGCCGAGATAGGAGGGCAGTGCTGACAACAGCGAGGGCTTGTTGAGCGGCAGGATCGAGCCGCTGGAGAGAATGCCGGCATTGCCGTAGGACGTCTCCTCGCCCGGTGCCTTGCGGTCGACCAGCACGACCGAAAGGCCGCGCTCCCGGATCGCATAGGCCGAGGAGACACCGACGATCCCCGCTCCCAGCACGACCACGTCGGCTGCCTGCTGTCCATTCTGCATCACTGCTCGATCCATCTACATCAAGGTCAGGCCGCCATCGACCGGCAGCACGGCGCCCGTGACATGGCGAGCTTCCGCCGACAGCAGGAAACACGCGGCTGCCGCGATGTCGTCCGGCTCCGCCAGCCGTGCTTGCGGATTGGCCGCCGCCGCCCGCTGCCAGGCGGCCGGATCCAGCGAGCCGAGCCGCCCTTCGTCCTTGCGGGTATAGCCGGGCACCACGACATTCGCAGTCCCGGCGGTGGCGGCGAGTTCGATGGCGAGACACTTCACCAGCGCCTCCAGCGCGGCCTTGGCCGCGGCCGAAGCCGGAAAGATGCCGCCAGGCACGAAGCGGTGCGCGACGAAGCTGGAGATGGCGACGACGCGCGCCTGCGCGCTCTGCAGAAGATCGGGCAGCGCGGCGCTGGCGAGCTCATGAAAAGCGGCCGGCATCACCGCAAGTGACCGTTCGAGGCCATCGCGCGGCAAGTCGCGAAAGCTGCGGCGATCGGCGAAGCCTGCGGCATGCACCAGCGCATCGACGCCACCGAACGCCTTGCGCGCCGCCTCGACCAGCTCCGCTGCGGTCCCGGCACGCGCGAGGTCGCCGCTGTGAAAG
>JBARNF010000370.1:0-5685 GCA_049802835.1 Bradyrhizobium sp. | reverse complement strand
GGCCGACCGCTGCACTCTCCGCGCAGGCCTTGCCACTGAGATCCACACACGGTGATGCCACCTGTGGCGTGACCGGATGGCTGCAGCCAGCCAGGGTCAAGACTGAAACGACGGCCCACGCGCCGATAACAAGCGCTCTCACTTTCCGCTCCTGACGAACTCTCTTGCGCACGATGCACACGCGATCTGCGCTGGCCTCCTATCTCGACGGCCATGCGTTAAACTCAGGCTTATTTGTTGCTCCGGCACGGCTCTCACAGCGCGGCGTGGTTAATGGTGCGCGCATGAAGCGGCCGATCCTGCCGACCGCCAGACAGCTGCGGCGGCGACATGCTGAAGAAAGCCTCACCTGCAGAGAAAGAGCGGGACACACACACGCTTTAAGGTAGTAGTATCGACTTCATCAATCAGGTGGGGGGACACGCCGATGACAATGTCACATCGCATCTGCGCTGCAGGGCTCGCGCTCGGCCTGGTCGCCGGCCTCGGTGCAGCGCGCGCCGACACCATCGCCCGCTACGACTGCACGATCGTCGGCACGATGGGCCTGGAGCCGATCGGCGACCGTCCCGGTCACATGCTGGTCAGCTTCCAATATTCCTGCGTCGGGACCGACGGCCTGATGAAGGGCGCGATCTACACCGCCAACGTCGCCTCCGAATGGGAGAACCAGAAGGGAACGTATCTGTACGGCGCCGGCATTCACCGCATGACGGACGGCTATGCGGTGGCGGTGCTGGCCGAAGGGACCGGATCCGTCGTGATGAAGAACGGCACCCCCGCCATTTCCGAGGCGACCGGCAAGGTGGTGTTCAAGCTGGCATCCGGAAATTTCGCGGCGCTGGCCGGCAGGACCGCGAATTTCAGCGCCAAGCTGGTCGGACCCGGGCATCTCATCTACGAGCTGACGGATTGACCGGCCGCTCCAGGCCTACGACGATACGATTGAAGCACGAATTCCGTTGATCGGATCACCGCACACCGCCATGTTGGGCGGCATTCCAGTCGACACCGCCGGTCGTTTCGACGCGCCTGCGGGGCGGAACGAAGCGCCGCCCCCGATGTTCTTGAACTTGCGAAGGATGCTCCATGGCCAAGACAGACCCCGCTGCCGGCAAGCCGATCGCCAATGCCGCGCTCGCCAACATTCCGCGGCTGATCACGGCCTACTACGCGCTGAAGCCCGACCCGCACGTGCCGGCGCAACGGGTCGCGTTCGGCACGTCGGGCCATCGCGGCTCGTCGCTGAAGACCGGCTTCAACGAAAACCATATTCTGGCCACCACGCAGGCGCTGTGTGACTACCGGCGACGACAGGGGCTCGACGGCCCTCTGTTCGTCGGTATCGACACCCATGCCCTCGCCGAGCCCGCACTCGCCACCGCGCTGGAAGTGTTCGGCGCCAACGGCGTCGACGTCATGATCGACAAGGACGGCGGCTACACCCCGACGCCGGTGATCTCGCACGCCATCATCTCCTACAACAAGGGCCGCGCCTCGCATCTCGCCGACGGCGTGGTCATTACGCCGTCACACAATCCGCCGGAGGATGGCGGCTACAAATACAATCCGCCGCATGGCGGTCCCGCCGACACCGACGCCACCGGCGAAATCGAGCGGCAGGCCAACGTCTATCTGGCCAACGATCTCGATGGCGTGTCGCGCATCAGCTATCATCAAGCCAGGCAGCGCGGCTCGGTACATGCGCACGACTACATCACGCCCTATGTCGCCGATCTCGCCAACACCGTCGATCTCGACGCGGTGAAATCGGCCGGCATCAAGATCGGCATCGATCCGCTCGGCGGCGCCGCGATCGCGTATTGGGCGCCGATCATCGAGCGCTATGGTCTGAATGCCACGGTCGTCAACGATCTCGTCGATCCGACCTTCCGCTTCATGACCGCCGACTGGGACGGCAAGATCCGCATGGACTGCTCGTCGCCTTATGCGATGGCGAGCCTGATCGGCATGCGCGAGCGCTTCGACATCGCCTTCGCCAACGACACCGACGCCGACCGACATGGCATCGTGACGCGGACCGGCGGGCTGATGAATCCCAACCATTACCTCGCGACCGCGATTTCCTATCTGTTCGCGCACCGGCCCGACTGGCGCAGCGATGCCGCCATCGGCAAGACCATCGTGTCGAGCTCGATGATCGACCGTGTCGCGCGCAAGCTCGGCCGCAAGCTGGTCGAGACCCCCGTCGGCTTCAAATGGTTCGTCGAGGGCTTGGGCTCCGGCGACTTCGGCTTCGCCGGCGAGGAGAGCGCGGGCGCCTCCTTCCTCAAGCGCGACGGCACGGTGTGGACCACCGACAAGGACGGCCTCATCCTCGGCCTGCTCGCCGCCGAGATCATGGCCAAGCGCGGCCGCGATCCGAGCGAGCTCTACAAGGAGCTGACCTCGGAGCTCGGCGCGCCGGTCTATGAGCGCATCGACGTGCCGGCGAGCCCGCCACAGAAGGCGGCGCTGAAGGCGCTGACGCCGGAGACGCTGAACCTCAAGGAACTCGCCGGCGATCCCGTTCGCATGGTCCATACCAAGGCGCCCGGCAACGGCCAGTCGTTCGGCGGCATCAAGGTCGAGACCGAGTACGGCTGGTTCGCAGCGCGTCCCTCGGGCACCGAGGACGTCAACAAGCTCTATGCGGAAAGCTTCCGCGATGCGGAGCATCTGAAGCGCATCCAGAGCGAGGCGCAGGCGGCGCTGGCCAAGGTGGCTTGAGACGCGAATGGCGAATAGGGAGTAGCGAATAGACCCATTCCCCATTCGCTATTCGCCCCACGGCCCCTTCCCTCCCGCCCCCCGTATCGGATATCGATGGTTCGACAAGGGATTAGACAGCCATCGGTGACACCGTATGCGAAGCTCTTCGACCGCCTTGCGCGTGACCTTCAGCGCGCTCGCAACCTCGTTCATGCTGGTTGTCACCGCCGCGGCGCAAATGGCGCCGGAGGCTGCCGCTCCGCGCCCCCGGCCGGCGCCGTCGTCGCGCGCGGCGGCCTGCCATAACGGCCAGAGCTTCGACCGCTTTCTCAGCGAGCTGAAGCAGCGCGCGGTCACCGAGGGCGTATCGCAGCGCGCGATCGCGGCGGCCTCGCCGTACCTCACCTATGACCAGGGCATCGTCAACCGCGACCGCGGCCAGCGGGTGTTCGGCCAGCTGTTCACCGAGTTCGCCGGCCGCATGGCCGCAAGCTATCGGATGCAGAACGGCCAGCAGCACATCAGGATGCATGCGGCGGCGTTCGCGCGCGCCGAGAAGGAGTATGGCGTGCCGCCGGCGGTCATCGCCGCGTTCTGGGGCCTGGAGAGCGATTTCGGCGCCAACATGGGCAACCTGCCGGTGCTGCCGTCGCTGGTGTCGCTGGCCTATGACTGCCGCCGCAGCGAGCGCTTCCAGAACGAGACCATCGCCGCGCTGAAAGTCATCGACCGCGGCGACCTCGCGCCGGAAGAGATGATCGGCTCCTGGGCCGGCGAGCTCGGCCAAACCCAGTTCCTGCCGACCCACTACGCCACCTACGCCGTCGACTATGACGGTGACGGCCGCCGCAACCTGCTGCGCAGCCCGGCCGATGTGATCGGCTCGACCGCCAATTACGTCGCCACCGGCCTGAAATGGCGCCGCGGCGAGCCGTGGCTGGAAGAGATTCGCGTGCCCTCGAGCTTCCCCTGGGAGCAGGCCGATCTCACCGTCAAGGCGCCGCGCAGCAAATGGGCGAGCCTCGGCGTCACCTACGCGGACGGCCGGCCACTGCCCGGCGACGCGCTGGAAGCTTCGGTGCTGCTGCCGATGGGCCGCAACGGACCGGCGTTCCTGGCCTATGCCAATTTCGCCGCCTATACCGAGTGGAACAACTCGCTGATCTATTCGACCACGGCCGGCTATCTCGCCACCCGCATCGCCGGCGCGCCGCCGATGCGCAAGGCCAGCGGCCCCGTCGCGCAGCTGCCGTTCAACGAGATCAAGGAGCTGCAGCAGCTGCTGGTCCGCGCCGGCTTCGACGTGGGCAAGGTCGATGGCGTGCTCGGCCAGCAGAGCCGCACGGCAGTCAAGACGATGCAACTCCGCCTCGGGCTGCCGGCGGATTCCTGGCCGACGGCCGAGTTGCTGGCGCGGATGCGCGGCGCGCCGAGGGCACAGGCTGCGCCGGCGGCCACGCGTTAGGTTAGCGCGTGGATTGATAAAGACGCGCCGTCCACTTCTCTCCCAGAATCAGCACAGCCGCCGGACATCGATAGATGTCGCAAAAGGGCCGGCAGGCGACATCAGGACATCAGAAAGATGCCGAGTATCATGCTCGAAAGGAACCCTAGTACGATCCCCAGCAAGCCAAGAAACTGATAGCCGATAATCGTATATGCCTCTGCCTCACTATAGCTTCCAGTCCGCCGCCACATCGCAACCTGCCCCGCCCCACAATTTCCAACGGACATCACAAATCGAACGGTTGAATTGGAATCCCATCTTCCAATCCTCGCTTTTGCCAACTTGATGCTCACCCAAAGCGAAACCATCGCGAAAAACACCGTCGAAAGAAACATAGAGAATACTACCAAGTCTTCTTGCAATTCAGCCTCTTCCCCAGCTTGCCTGAGCTTCTCGATAGAGCATTCGCTGCTCGCAGCAAATTTCCATTTTGGGTAAAAGCCGGGCGGTGCTTCGGACGAGAGATTCCTGCCCGGCGACCGAAAGCCGGCGTCTACGGATTGTGATGATCCTCCCGGCTCGCCGTCATGCTTTCGGAAAGCCGCGGCACGCCATTCCGGATCACATCTCGGCCAACACTCAGCGCGCGACTTGAGTGCCGCTTGCCGCGGTAATGACCGCCACGATGATGAGCCCGGTCAGGACCAGGCGAACACCCGCGCTGACGCCGAACGTGTTGAGCATCGTCAGCAGCAGCACCAGGAACAGCGCCGCGCCCCAGAGACCGGGGATGTTAGCTCGCCCGCCGGCAACCGATGTGCCGCCGATCACGACGACCGCGATCGAGGCCAGCAGATATTCGTTGCCGATGTCGACGTTGGCGCCGCGAAAGTAACCGGCCAGCAGCGCGCCGTCGATGCCTCCGAGCGTTCCTGACAGGACATAGGTCGCAAAGCGCACCCGATTGACGCGGATGCCGGCAAGCCGCGCGGCGCGCATGTTCTGTCCGATCGCAAGCACCGAGCGGCCGAACACCGTCCGTTGCAGCAGGAGACTCGCCCCCATCGTAAACAGCAGGATCAGGATCGCCAGGATCGGGATGCCGAAGACCTGGACGTTGGTGAAGTCGGCAAAGCCCGACGGCGGCTTGATCTGAAGCCCGCGACCATAGCTGATGTCGATCGACTGGATGACGAAGCTCGCCGACAAGGTCGCGATGATCGGCGGGATCCGCAACGCCCAGATCAGCAAATAGTTGACCGTTCCGATCGCCGCGCCGCAGGCAAGGGCGGCGAGCAGCCCGAGCGCGATGCGGCTGTCCTCGCCGGCCATCACCGTCATTGCCACCGCACTCGCAAGCCCGATATTGGCCGGCAACGACAGGTCGACATTGCCGGGTCCGAGCGTGATGACGAACATCTGGCCGACACCGACCACGATCGTGAACACCGCGAGCGAGAGCGCAGCCGTCAGCATGCCGCCGCCGCCATGACCGCCGGTGAAGGAGATGGCCGCCAGCCAGACCG
>JBARNF010000369.1:0-26675 GCA_049802835.1 Bradyrhizobium sp. | reverse complement strand
TTTCGGCTCTGACATAGCCGAGCATGACGTTCGGGCCGCGGACCGACAGCCGGCCGCCCTCCTCGATGCCAGGCACCTTGTCGAGCCGGTACTCCATCAGCGGCGACAGGCGGCCGACGGTGCCGACCCGGTTGGCCATCGGCGTGTTCATCGCCAGCACCGGCGCGGTCTCGGTGACGCCATAGCCTTCGAGCACGCGGATGCCATAGCGCTCCATGTAGATCTGCCGTGTCCGGTCCTTGACCGGTTCGGCACCAGCGATGACCAGCCGCAGTGTGCGGAAATCATAGGCATGGGCCGAACGTGCGTAACCCGTGAGGAAGGTGTCGGTGCCGAACAGGATCGTGGCTCCGGTCTGATAGATCAGTTCAGGCACGATCCGGTAATGCAGCGGCGATGGGTACATGTAGATGGGGATGCCCGCCAACATGGGCATCATCATGCCGCCGGTGAGGCCGAAGGAGTGGAACACCGGCAGAACGTTGAACACGAGATCGTTGGCGTTGGCATCGACCCGGGCCAACGCCTGGGCGGCATTGGCCAGAATGTTGCGGTGGGAGAGCACGACGCCCTTGGGCGTGCCCTCCGAGCCGGAGGTGAACAGGATCACGGCCGGATGGTCGGCATTGCGGGCCACGCGCGGCTTGGTGCCGTCGGCCAGGCCCTTGATCTTGTCGACGAAGCCGATCGAGGCTTTGACGTCCTCGAGATAGACCAGACGCGCCTGCCCCTCGATTGCGGCGACCAGCTTGTCGAGCTTGCCCTTCTCGATGAACGCGCGCGAGGTCAGGACGGTCGTCACCTGCGCCGCCTTCATCGCCGCCAGCACGTTCACCGGGCCGGCGGAGAAGTTCAGCATCGCCGGCACCCGGCCGATCGATTGCAGCGCCATGAACACGACGGCAACACCGGCCGAGTTCGGCAGCAACACGCCGATGTTCTCGCCGACCATGGTGCCGAGCTCAAGCTTGCGGCTGAGCACCTGGGAGCCGAGCAGCAGCTTGCGATAGGTCAGCTTGGTGCCGAGCGGATCCTCGATCATCACCTTGCCGGTGTCGTGGTCGCGATGGGCGTGCGCCAACGCTTCGAACAGCGTGCGGTCGAGCATGGCGTTCTTGACCATGGCATCGATCATGACGTCCTGCAGCGCAGCTCCTGCCGCGTTGCGCCGGGTCTTGCCCTTCAGTGCTGCATCGATGGTGAGCTTGACAGGCGGGAGGATCGTCACCGTCACCTTGGGGAACCAGGAGCGCTTGATCTGGCCGTTCTTCAGATAGCTGAGATGCGAGCGCTGCGCGCCCTCAATGCGCACGGGCACGACGACGGCATCGGCCTTGTCGGCGATCATGGCGGTGCCATCATAGACCTTCATCAGCGAGCCCGAGACCGTGATGCGGCCTTCGGGGAAGATCACCACGGGCTCCTGGCCGGCGACGAGCTTGATCAGGTCGCGCGCGCCGAGCGGCTTGGTCGGATCGATCGTGATGTGGCGGACCAGCTTGAGGAAGATCTTGGCCCACCAGGCCTGCGAGA
Organism: Bradyrhizobium sp.; assembly: GCA_049802835.1. GTDB lineage: Bacteria > Pseudomonadota > Alphaproteobacteria > Rhizobiales > Xanthobacteraceae > Bradyrhizobium. The sequence goes on along the minus strand of JBARNF010000369.1, from coordinate 25,142 downwards.
TGCCGGTGTCGACGGCGAATGTTGCGTCGATCGGCAGCACCGCATGCAGCAGCGGGCCGTCGATCAGGCTGACATGGTTCGGCGCGATCAGCATGCGGGTGCCGACCGGCGGCAGGTTTTCCAGGCCGCGAACTTCCGTACGGAACAAGGCCCGGAACAGCAGCGCACCGAAGTCGCGCACGCCTTCCCGGCCCCATTTCCTGAGCACGAACCAGACCGAGCCGAAGCTCGCCAGCGCCAGGCCGAAGAAAATCCAGGCGATCGAGACGCCCGCCGCCTGCAGTCCGGCGACACACAGCGATCCGACCACCATGAAAGCGGCCTGCAGCACGTTGCCGGCCGCGATAACGCGGGCTCGCTCGGACGGCTCCGACCAAGCCTGAACGGCGGCAAAGGACGGCACCACGAACAGGCCGCCACCGAAGGCGAACAGCGCGAAGTCGATCAGCATGCGAATGCCGCTCCACGACCCGATGAAGGCCAGCGGCGAGATGTCCTTGGCGGTCTCGGTCGTACCGATCGCCCAGGCAAGATCGAGGCCGAGCACGCCCATCACGATGGCGCCGATCGGCACCAGCGCGAGGTTGGGCCTGATGTGGCTGAGATGCGCCGCAAACAGCGAGCCGACCGCGATTCCGATGGCGAAGATCGCGAGGCACAGCGTGACAACCCCCTCGGTGCCGCCGACGACGCCCTTGACCAGCGCTGGCAGCAGCGACAGCACGACAGCGCCTGCCAGCCAGAACCACGACACGATCAGCATGCCGTCCCACAGGCGGGGCGCGGCATGGAGCGACTTCAACAAATGGGAGGTGGATGACCAGGGGTTGGCAGTGATGCGCAGTTCCGGCGCGGACGGCGCCGTGTGCGCAATGCGCGCGGCCGAGGCCCACGACATCAGGGCGAGGCCAACCACGGCCAGCGCGACCCAGCCCATATGCGACGATCCCGACACGAGCTGACCGCCGGCAATGGTGCCGATCAGGATCGCCATGAACGTTGCACCCTCGACCAGCGCATTGCCGGTGGCGAGTTCGCCGACCGTCAACTGATCGGGCAGCATCGCGTATTTCACCGGTCCGAACAGCGCCGCGATGATCCCGAACATTCCGAGAGCAACGAACAGCAGCGGAACCGAATGCATGAAGAAGCCGAGCGCGGCAAAACCGGCCGCAAAGATCTCGGCGAATTTCAGCCGGCGCGCGACGACGCCCTTGACGTATTTGTCGGCAAGCTCACCGCCGAGCCCGGACAGGATGAAGAACGGGAAAATGAAGACGGCACCAGCCACGGTCACCAGCGCATCGCCATGCGCTGCGACGGCGCCGTAGAGCAGCATGATGACGAGTGCATTCTTCAGGACATTGTCGTTCAGCGCGGAGCAGAACTGCGCCCAGAACAGCGGAGCAAAGCGGCGCGACGACATCAACTGCTTGATCATGGTCGTTTCCTGGTGTGCTGCGGCGGCTTGGCCGCAAGAAAACTCGAAGCTTGGTGCTGAAATGAGAACCTGCGCCGCGCGAGACTCCCTCTTATGCGCGTCGACTAACCGATCTGTCGTTGGCCGTCCCGCGAAGGACTTCCCGAGAGCAGCGTCATCGTGTCGGCCAGCGTGAAGGACGACCACACCAGCGCAACGAGCCCTGCTGCAAGTCCACCCCGCAGCGGCCAGTCGAGCGGCAATACAACAATGCCGCCGCCGACGAGTACGAAGAGTACCGCAAAGGTAATGTGCAAAAAGCCTATCGAGAGCGATGGCTGCTGCACGGAAGGCATGGGACGTGAGGACATGGTGACCGTTTTGTTGCACATGACTCGGAGATTTGAGCTGTGATCAGGTCAGATCGCTCAAGTAGTGAAAGCAGCCGAACAGTCCGCCGCGGCGAAGCCGGCGCCCTTCGCGATCAGCGGCACGAAAGAGTTTTTCTCCGGCAAGCCGGCGTGTTCTGCGAGCCGCCAGGAGACCGGCAACGTCACAGGCATTGGCGATGCGCTCAACGTGCACCGTCACAAGGTGAGACGCGGCAAGCGCCAAACCGTTCAGCAGCGCATGGACATCGGCAGCGAAAAGTTGCGGACCGCGAAGACTGGGAGACTGCATGAATCAATCCTAATTTTGAGCAACGCTCAAAACACATAGCTCAAATATGAGCATCGCTCAAGAAGATTCGGAGCGAGGGAGCACTTGAGTCGACAAGGCCCTTACCAGCCGTCGGCAGGACGTCCGATAGCTCCTTAACCCGTTGGATCTACGAATATTTTCGGAGAACGCGCCGGCGAGCCGGGGTCACCCCGCCGCTTTGCGCAGCCAGACCTTGTTGTCGTGAAAGGCAGCGCCACCGATCGGTGCGACGGTATCCGCGGCCGTGAGGGAGTTTATGCCGCGACCGCCGATGTGGGCGGCATTGGGATGGATGGATTCGGCGATCAGCACGCCACGCCGGACTCCGTCGAACAGCCGGGCAGTCAGCGAGGTTTGTCCGCGCTCGTTTCCGAGCATGACGGCCTCACCGTCCGCGATCCCCAGCGAGGCCGCATCGAGCGGATGGATCATCACCGAGGGCGCCCCTTCCCGCGCCTGCGACGATGGCGTCTCGTTGAACGAGGTATTGAGGAACGAGCGCGCAGGGCTAGTTGCAAGCCGGAACGGATGCTGCTGGTCAACCTCTTCGGTCACCGCCCAATGGTCGGGCAGCGACGGCATGCGCTCCGGGTTGCCCATGACGCGCCCAAACGGCGGATGGGCCCAGTCGGCCTTGAAGTGGAATTTGCCGTCCTTGTGCGCGAAGCCGTCGAGATAATGCGAGGTGCGGAAATCCGGCTGCAGGTCGCGCCAGACGTCGGCCTCGAGAGCGGCGATGTCGCCATGGCCGCTCTTCTTCAGCGTGGCATCGATCAGCTCACGCGGCGTCATCTCGAAGCCGGGATGCACGGCTCGGAGCCGGCGCGCGAGGCCCTGCAGCACCTCGTGATTGGAGCGGCACTCGCCCGGCGGATCGATCAGCTTCGGTCCGACCGAGACGTGCTGATGACCACCGCCGTAATAGAGGTCGTCATGCTCCATGAACATCGTGGCGGGCAGCACGATATCTGCCATCTTCGCAGTCTCGGTCATGAACTGCTCATGGACCGCAACGAACAGGTCCTCGCGCGAGAAGCCCTGGCGGACGAGCTCCTGCTCCGGCGCGACGGTCATCGGATTGGTGTTCTGGATCAGCATGGCCTTGACCGGCGGACCGGCGCACAGCGCCTCGCGATCTCCGGTCAGAACGCGTCCGATCTTGGATTGATCGAGAAAGCGGGTGGAGTGATCGATCGCGTCATGGCCCTCAATGATCGATTCGTCGAAGTGCCATAGCGCAGCGTTGTTGAAGAAGGCTCCGCCTCCTTCGTACTGCCAGGCGCCGGTCACCGCCGGAATGCAGGATGCTGCGTGCATCTGCGTTGCACCATTCCGGCTCCGCGTGAAGCCATAACCGAGGCGGAAGAAGGTTCGTTTGGTCTCTCCGACCAGTCTCGCAAAGGCCTCGATCTCGGCGACAGGAACGCCGGATATCTGCGACGCCCACTCCGGCGTCCGTGTCTTGAGATGAGCCTCCAGCGCGTCGGGACAATCCGTGTATTTCGCCATGTAGTCGCGATCGGCATATCCGTCGCGAAACAGCACGTGCATCACACCGCAGGCGAACGCTCCGTCGGTACCGGGACGCAGGATGATCTTGATGTCCGCCTGCTTCATCGTCTCATTATCGTAGATGTCGACCGCCACGATCTTGGCGCCACGCTCCTTTCGGGCGCGCGCGGCATGGGTCATGACATTGACCTGCGTATTTACCGGGTTCGTGCCCCAGATCACAATCAGATCAGAGAGCGCCATCTCGCGAGGATCAACGCCGGCGATCTTGCCGGTACCGATCGCAAAACCGACCCGCGCAACGTTGGCGCAAATCGTCGAGTAGAACCGCGAATACTTCTTCACATGGGTGAGACGATTGAGACCGTCGCGCATCACCAGGCCCATCGTGCCGGCGTAGTAATATGGCCAGACCGACTGAGCGCCAAAGTCGCGCTCTGCCTGTTGAAACCGCTCAGCAACCTCGTCGAGGGCCTCGTCCCAGGAGATGCGCTCAAATCGCCCGGAGCCTTTTGGCCCCGCGCGACGCATCGGATGCGTCAGACGTTCGGGATGATGAATGCGCTCGGCATAGCGCGCGACCTTGGCGCAGACCACACCAGCCGTATAGGTCTGCCGCTTCGAGCCGCGCACACGGCCAATCATCGTGTCGTCGAGGACCTCGACATCTAGCGCACAGGCTGACGGGCAATCGTGAGGACAGGCGGAGTGGCGGATTTTAACACGCGGCTGCTGGTTCATGACTCAATTGGTAGCACCAAAGCGCACCGCCGCCGAGAGCATTCGCGAAGCATTCGCATGAGCGAGAATCGTGCGGCTCCGTCCTGCACGGAGAGGAACCATCCGGACGAGCCGCCAGATCGGCAGAGAATCATACCGACGGTGTCGAGCCTGAGTGGTCCGCTTGTGTTTCGGCTGAGCGCCCCTTGCTCATCACCACCGCGACTTCCGATTGATCCAGCACCGCGATTGACGCGAGATTGACGACACATTCCCATTGCAGGCAATGCGTCGTCGTGCAGCCCATTCCATTTCGCTTCGCAGCGCACCATGACGAAGCTTCGGGTAACCGGCATCTTCTGTTGCAAAAGAGAATTCGTATATTAATATATCACTTGAGGAAACGCAGATGCCCAGCCGTGCTCCAAGGAAATTGGCGCCAGCACCACGTCCCGTGGTCGCTCGTATGCGCCGCAATGGTCGGCCACGCGGCGCGACAGCAGCCTCGCGCATCTATACGGACCTCAGAGCCGAGCTGGTGTCTCTGGTGCGCCGGCCAGGCGAGCCGATCTCGGAGGCACAGATCGCAACAGCTTACGGCGTCAGCCGCACGCCAGTCCGCGAAGCCATCCTGAAGCTTTCGGATGAAGGGCTGGTCGAGATCTTCCCTCAGTCCGGCATCTTCGTCTCGCGTATTCCAGTCGCAGCGCTCCCCGAGACGATCATCATCCGCAGGTCTCTCGAGGAGACCACCGCGCGGATGGCTGCCGAGCACGCGACATCCAGCCAGCTCCTGAGCCTGCACGCAACGCTCGAACGCCAGCGCGAGGCGTGCGCTGCGAAGGATCGCGAAGCCTTTCACCAGGCGGACGAGAGGTTTCATGCGGGTATCGCCGAGGTCGCCGGCTATCCTGGAATATGGAAGTTGATCCTGCAAGTGAAGGTTCACGTCGATCGCTATCGACGCCTCACCCTGCCCCAGATCGGGCGCATGGCGGAAGTGATCGCCGAACATGAGCCGATCCTGGAGGCAATCGAACGGCGCGATCCGGCTCGCGCCCGCGCCGCCATGGCAAGTCATTTGGAACGACTGCTCGACGACATCTCGGAAATTCAGACCCTCAATCCAGAATATTTCGACCAACCGACCCAGCAAATGTGACCGCGGCATCCGACCGCGGTTTGACGATCAGGCAAAAGTCCGTGGGAGGGACGCCATGAAGAGACGCGATTTCGTCAGATTGACTGCAGGCCTCGCCGGCGCAACGGCGCTGCCGCCCTTCTCGGCCGCGCTCGCGCAATCGAAGGCCGTGTTCAAGGCGTCCGACGTGCAGCCGCCCGGCTACCCGACGGTCGTGGCGACGGAAAGCCTCGGCAAGAAGCTCGCAGCCGCGACCAATGGCCGGCTGACGATCCAGATGTATCCTTCCGCGCAACTCGGCGGTGAGAAGGAAACAATCGAACAGACCCAGATCGGGGCAATCCAGATGCTGCGCGTCAGCGCCGGCGCGCTCGGCCCGATCGTCGACGACGTGAACGTCGTCAACATGCCGTTCCTGTTCAAGAGCATCGAACATTCCGAAAAGATGATGGACGGCCCGATCGGCCAGGATCTGCTCGACCGCGTCAGCGCCAATCCGAGCGCGAACCTCGTCGCCCTCTGCTGGATGAACTCCGGCGCGCGGAGCATCTACAACACCAAGAAGCCGATCAGGACGATCGATGACGTCAAGGGCCTGAAGATCCGCGTGATTGGCAATCCTATTTTCATCGACATGATGAATGCGCTCGGCGGAAACGGCGTTGCGATGGGCTACGATCAGGTCTTCAGCGCTCTGCAGACCGGCGTGATCGACGGAGCCGAAAACAATCCGCCCAGCTACGTCTTCAGCAATCACTATACGGCCGCAAAGTACTACTCGCTGACACAGCACCTCGTGATTCCCGAAGTGCTCGTGTTTTCAAAGCGATCATGGGCGAACCTGTCGACCGACGATCAGACCCTCGTCAAGAAGTTCGCACGCGAGGCGCAGATGGAGGAGCGTGAGCTCTGGAAAGCCTACGAGCGGGAGGCGATGGAGAAGGCCAAGGCCGCCGGTTGTGAGATCATCGAGATTGCCGACAAGACGCCGTTCCAGAAGGCGGTGAAGCCGGTCTGGGACAAGTACGGACCGAAGTACCAAGAGATGATCAAGCGCATTCAAGAGATCGCGTAGCGACCGTACCCCGGTTCAGGCAATCAGGAGGTTTACCATGGCCGGACTCTATCGCCGGGCGATGGACGGGCTCTATCTGGCCTGCGTCATCGTCGGCGTGACAGCGCTGGTGCTGATCTCAGCCGTCATCCCCTATGCGGTCTTCACCCGCTACGTCCTGAACAGCGCAGCCTCCTGGCCCGAACCGATGGCCGTTCTACTGACCATTCTTCTCACGTTCATCGGCGCGGCCGCCGGCTACAGGCTCAATCTGCACATGAGCCTGGCCTATTTTGCCAACCAGACGCCCCCTCCCATGAGGAAAGCTCTCGATGTCCTCGTGCAATTGCTGATGGCCCTCATCGCAATCTTCATGATCGTCTGGGGCGAAAGGCTGGTCGAGGTCACCTGGAACAACACGATCGGGGATTTCCCATTCCTGTCGGTCGGCGTCACCTATCTGCCGATCCCGGTCGGCGGCCTTTGCCTGCTGTTATTCATTCTCGAACGGCTCTTCATCGGCGCGCCACCCGACCCCATTCCCCACCACGACACCGATTCGTTCGAGTAAGCCAGCCAGCCGAGTCAGACCGATGGACATCTTTATCCTGCTTGCGACAATGCTGGTGTGCTTCCTGATCGGGATGCCCATCGCCTATTCCCTGGCGCTCGCCGCAATCGCCGGCGCGCTCTCGGTCGGCATACCGCTGGAAGCCGTCATGCTGAAGATCTCGGATGGTGTCAGCAAAGTCGCCATGCTGACGATTCCCTTCTTCGTGCTTGCCGGAGCCATCATGGCGGAGGGCGGCATGGCCAAGCGGCTCGTCGCCTTCGCCGACGTGCTGGTCGGTCTGACCCGCCTGCGCGGTGGCCTCTCGATCGTCAACGTGCTGGCAACGACCTTCCTGAGCGGCATCTCCGGTTCAGCGGTCGCCGACACCTCCGCAATTGGTTCGGTGATGATCCCGCAGATGGAGCGCAACGGCTATCCGCGCGTGTTCGCCACCAATCTCACCATCAGTTCGTCCGTCCAGGCGCTGCTGGTTCCGCCGAGCCACAACGCTGTTCTCTATTCCCTCGCGACCGGCGGCACGATCTCGATCAGCGCACTGTTCATGGCGGGCGTATTTCCGGGCCTGTTGCTCGGCTTTTCGCTGATCCTGCTTTGTATCGTGATCGCTTACCGCGAAGGCCATCCCCACGGCCAGACGGTCCCCGCCAAGGATGCGATCAAGATCACGATCGATGCCGCCTGGGGCCTCATCACGCTCGTGATCATCCTCGGCGGCATCCTCGGGGGCATCTTCACGGCCATCGAAGCCGGCGCGGTCGCTTGCATCTGGGCCTTCTTCGTGACGATGTTCATCTATCGCGACTATCGCTGGCGTGACCTGCCGTTGCTGCTGCATCGGACGCTCCGCACCGTCGCAATGGTGATGACCTTGATCGCCTGCGCCTCCGCGGTGGGCTACATCATGGCGCTCACGCAGATGCCGGCAAAGATGACGCAGTTCTTCCTGTCGATCTCGAGCAACAAATACGTCATTCTGTTCCTGATCAATGTGCTGCTGCTGCTGCTCGGAACGCTTGTGGACATGGCGCCATCGATCCTGATCGCCACACCCATCCTGCTTCCCGTCATGCAGAATTTCGGCGTCGATCCGGTTCATTTCGGCATGATCATGCTGCTCAATCTCGGCATCGGTCTGTGCCACCCCCCGGTCGGCGCAATCCTGTTCGTCGGCTGCGCCGTCGGCAAGGTCTCGATCGAGCAGGTCATGCGCAAGATCTGGCCCTTCTATGCGGTCATGTTTGCAGTGCTGATGGCCGTGACCTACATCCCGGAAATCTCGCTCTGGCTGCCGCGCCAGATCTTGCACTGACGCCCTCGGCGAGACGCATCGCAGCCCGGACGAGGGCAATCCGTTTCGTACCGGCGGCACACGCGCTGTCGACCGATCGTGACGAAAGCGCATGAATCAGACGTCGTCGAGGCCATCGTCTGCTACGTCGACGCGAATGGAGTATCGGATAGCCGAGCGCTACGTAAACGCCTGCCTACTCGTCGTCGTCTTGGCCGGCCTCGGTCAGTCCGCGCAGCGGCTCCGGATTCAGGAGCACAATTGCACCGTGCTCGAGGCGAACCCAGTCACGCGCGGCCCAGGCACGCAACTGTTTGTTGATGCTCTCCCGCGTCATACCCACCATCTCGCTGATCTCCTGCTGGGTGATGGCAATTGTGCGGCTTGCCGGGTCGAGCTTGCGCTTCTCGGTCAGGCCAAGCAAAGCGTTGGCGAGCCGCCGGGGAAGATCCTGCAGGATGACCTGCTCGACCTGATCGCTGGTCCAGCGCAGTCGGTCGCAGAGCAGCTCGATGAACTTCATGGCGAGCACGGGCTGGCTTTTCACGAAAGGCAGGAACTCGCGGCGATCGATGACCAGAATCTCGCAGTTCGTGTTGGCCGTCGCATCGGCAGTTCGTTCTCTGCCGTCGAGCACGGCGACTTCGCCGAAGATTTCGCCTGCACTGATCAGGTTCAGGATCGCGTTGCGACCATCGGGCGACGAAACGCTGATTTTGACGGTCCCGTTGATGACGGCGTACAGGCTCGAGCCGGGATCGCCCCTTGAAAAAATGGTTGCTCCACGCTTCAGCGATGTTGGCTTGGCGTAGCGGCAGAGTTGATCGAGTGCATCGGATTCGAGTTCGCGAAAAATGGCATGCTGCCGGAGCACCGACAGCTTGCCGCTGCTGGACGACCGACCACTCGCCTTCTTCTCCTCAGTCACACTGCATCTCCCAGGCGTCATATCCCGCTGGCCAAGGGAGATGTCGAAAGCCGGTGGCCAGGCCCACGGATGTCAAAGGACCACGGCCACGCCTACAGGCTCCGGCAAAGACGATCCCTCGGCCTCGCGACCGCCGATCCCTCGATTTCCACGCAGCTTCGGAATACGGCAGATCGGCAGATTGTCCAGGAAAATACCGCGAAACCCAATAGGATAAGAAAAACGGCTCATGCAGCGGATTTGACGCTTGCATCGCTCGCCTGGCGGCGTCCGTCACGCAAACATCAGATGCAAAGCTGTACTCGCAACAATGGTTTAGCTGGTATTCGTAGGGCGTCAGCCAACCGCTGAAATGCCCCCGAGAAAATGAATTTTACCGCTGGAAGGCGAAAGCCTTCCAGGCGTTTTCGCCGGTCCAGAACAGCCGTTCTAATTCAAGGCCCATCATCGCCGAGAATCCCCCCCTTCCGAGGGTCGGTAGGCCCCATGCTCGTCGCAGAGGCCTTTCGGCTCCGCTGCCCTCGGGCTCAGACGCGATGCTTCGTCTGCGAGTCCGCCCAAAGCAGAACGCCCGCAAACACAACGAAAACACCCACCACCGCAAAGCTGACCACCATGGCGTCAAACGGCATGTCTCTCTCCCCATTAGAGTTTGAGACATTGTTCCCCAACGGCTCTGCGGCAGTCATTGACCCAGATCAAATGCAAGTCCGAGCCTCGACCTGCGTGAGCGTCAGGCAGCAGCCAGTGCTTCGGCGCGCGCCGAATCCCGCAGCGAGACGCCTCCCTGAAGTATGGCGATGATTCCTTCCCGCTCGAGCTTCGTGAACGTTCGGCTGACCGTCTCGATGGTAAGGCCGAGGTAATCGGCGATGTCCTGTCGGCTCATCGGCAGGGGCACCATGCTGGAAGGTCCCCGAAGCTCGACCAACCGGTCCCTCCAACCGATGAGGAAGGTCGCAACCTTTTCCTCGGCCGATCGGCGACCCAGCAGAACCATGTGGTCTCGCGCCTGATTGAGCTCCTGGACGGCCAGTTCGTTCATCCTGCGCAAGAGATTAGGCTTGTCTTCGGCGAAACGGGTAAACGGCACCTTGGCGAATTGGCAGACGGTTACTGGGCCGATCGCGTCGGCCGAAAAACCGTGTCGTTCTTCGGTGGTCATGCCGACGAAGTCACCAGGCAGAACGAAACCAACGATCTGCCTTCGACCATCAGGCAGGAGCTTGTAAAGCCGCATCACCCCGTCGAGCAGATTGTAGAAGCATGAGGACGTATCCTCTTGCGCGAAAACCGTCTCACAGGTCGCAAAATGCGCCCGGCGGCTCAGCTGCTCGAATTCGCGCATCTCGAACTGGTCCAGCGATGCACAGACACTGAACCCTCGCACTGCACAATCGGCGCAGGCCTGGCCGTGGAAATCGATTGCGACAAGAGGCGTCTTCATACAGGGCTCCGCTGGGCCAAGCGCAAGAAGGATGGTTGCATTCTAACGGATGCTCGAAGTTCCGGTTGATTCAAGTCAAACGAGCGAGCAATCGTGGCCCTATCGTGACGGTAATTGTCCCGCGCGAATGGACCTGACGCATGCAGCGACTTGTTTTCTGCCTTCTTGTGACGGTATCGATGACCCTGCCGTCTTATGCTGCATCGACTCCGGAGCAGCGCGGGCGGGCCTACGCCAAGGCAAATTGTTCACGCTGTCACGCGATCGGCCGGTCCGGAGAAAGTCCTTTCAAGCCGGCGCCTGCCTTTCGAACCCTGCACCAGCATTATCCGGTCGAAACGCTGGGCGAGGCGCTCGCCGAGGGAATTGTCACTGGTCACCCAGCGATGCCGCAATTCGAACTTGCGCCGGCGCAGATCCACGACCTTTTGTCATATCTGAAGAGCCTGGAATAGGCTCGTTCGGTCGACGGGCGCATCGAGCTAGAATGCCTGTAAGGTCCATGTCAAAATCGACGTCGCGACGCGGCCGAAGGCTTGATCGAAGGCTGCGACGGCATCGGTTGGATTGACCTGAGCAAGCTGCTGGCTGTCGTCAAACAGCCGCGACGCGATGACCTTTCCGGTCTTGTCGACCAGACGGGCCGACAATCCGATTTCCACCCGAGCTCCGGCATCTGTGGCGATCCGGAAGCGCCGGACGTCAATCAACAACTGAAATTCCGGCTGGCCGATATCCGAAGTTCGTAGCGGCGCATGAGCAACGTCGTAGTTCTCGAACGTATCGATGAGCCGGGATTGAAGCAGTTTCGGGATGCTGTCTGCCCACAAGAAATCGCCAAATCCCGGGTATTCCTTTGCCGGCGAAAACAGCATCCGCTGGGTCTGCAGCATCGCAACGGCCGTCGGCTCGGGAATGGCGAGTTGGCCCTTGATGGTCTTGTTGACCGGCCCGAGATTTCGTGGCGCCGTCAGATCATAGGTGACCTTCTGTGCCGGCGCGCCACCGCCCGTCAACTTCTCCAGCCCCGCGACGATCCCGTCGAGCTTTCCGGTATTCCGAGCCAGACCGTCCGAGAACGTCTTGAGATTGGCAATCGTATCCTTCAGCGGTCCGGCGTTTTCCGCAAGCACCGCGTCAACGCGCCGCAAGGCGTCGCGCGCAGCCTGCGTCATGCTCTGTCCCGCGCCAGGCTCCGCCATCAAGGTCGATACCGGGCCCGACGCAACAGTCGATGCGCCGCCCTCGAGCGCGATCACTGGAACTCCCGTCAGGCCCTGGAATTCCAGACCAACCTTGGTGTTTGAACGCACGGGGGTCGCCGACGCGACGGAGATCGTTGCATTGACCCGGCGCGGATTGTCCGGCGCTAAACCGAGATCCGTCACCTCGCCGACCCGAATTCCGTTGAACAAAACCGCAGCACCAACCAGGAGGCCAGGCACAGAGCCCTCGAATTGCACGTGATAAGTCGCGCGCGGCCCGAGTCCGCCGGTATTGTTGAGCCAGTAGACGAAGCCGAAGACCGCGACGATGGCCGCCAGCACGAAACCGCCGATCACAGCGAATGGCGCACGCGTTTCCATCTCTCAACTCGCTTTTGGTTGCAGCATCTGCGATCGCTTGCCATGGAAGTAGGCCCTGACCCAGGGATGCTCTGATCGAAGCAGGTCGCCCATCGGGCCAATTGCGACAATCTGGCCGTCGGCCAAGGCAGCAACCCGGTCGCAGACCGTATTGAGGCTGGCCAGGTCATGCGTCACCATGAAGACGGTCAGCCCCAGCGTGCGCTGAAGGGTCTTGATCAGGGCGTCGAAATCACCTGCGGAGATCGGATCGAGGCCGGACGTCGGCTCGTCGAGAAACACGATCGCCGGATCGAGCGCCAGGGCCCGCGCCAGCGCGGCGCGCTTCGTCATGCCGCCGGACAGTTCGGCCGGAAATTTGTCGCCATCCTCCGCCTGCAGGCCGACCATCTCGAGCTTTGCGATAGCGATCTCGTCCATCAGTTCCTGCGACATCTGCCGATTCTCGCGCAGTGGAAATTGGACATTTTGCTTGACGGTCAGTGACGAGAACAGCGCGCCCTGCTGAAACAAAATGCCCCAGCGGGCCGCCGCATTCTGCGTAGCACGCTCTCCTGCGCCGCCAACCGGTGTCCCCATGACCTCGATCGTCCCGCTGCGCCTGGGGATGAGACCAATGATCGTCCGCATCAGGACGGATTTTCCACCACCGGAGGCCCCCACCAGCCCTAGAATTTCACCGCGGCGAACTTCCAAGGACAATCCGTTGAGGACAATCTGCCGACCGAATCCGACAACCAGATCGGTAACACGGATGGCGCTTGATACCCCGATATCGTCCATTGCTACATTCCAATGGACGCAAAGAACACGGCGAACAGGCCATCGAGCACGATGACGAGGAAGATGGACTTCACGACCGACGTCGTCGTCTGCTGGCCCAGCGACTCGGCACTTCCCTTGACGCGAAGTCCCTCGCTGCACGCAACGACGCCGATCACCAACGCCATGAATGGCGCCTTCCACATCCCCACTTCGAAATGCGTCACCGAAACCGCCTCGTGTAGCCGCGCGATGAAGATCGCCGGCTCCATGCCTCCATAGAGCTGAGCAACCAGCCCTCCACCATACAGTGCCGCCATCGAGCCGATAAAAGCCAAGATCGGCAAAGTCAGAATCAACGCGACGATCCGAGGCAAAATCAGAACCTCGACCGGATCGAGCCCCATCGTCGTGAGCGCATCAATCTCCTCACGCATCTTCATTGACCCAATTTCGGCCGTATATGCGCTTCCAGATCGACCCGCCACCATGATCGCGACGATCAGGACGCCGAGTTCACGCAGCACCAGAATTCCCACCATGTCGACGACGTAAGACTCGGCGCCGAAGCGTCGAAAATGAAAGATTCCCTGCTGGGCGATGATTGCGCCAATCAAGAACGTGATCAACACCACGATCGGGATGGCTTGCCACCCGATGCGATACATCTGATATACCAATGACGTGACACGCAACGACCGGGGCCGGCGCAGCGTCCGCAACAGCGCAAAAGCGAGCGCGGCAATCATGTCCAGAAAAACAGTGACGTCCTGGGCGGCGCCCAACGTCGAGCGGCCGAGGTCGGAGAGCTTGGCCACAGCCGGGTTCTGCTTTGGCGCCGGCATTATCACCCGCCGATTGACCTGTCGAACCTCGTCGACGAGTCCTGCGTAATGCTCCGCGACACCGGTCATCTGGACCGGGCGGCCGTCTGCGGCAGCCCGACGGGTCAGCTTTTCCAGCAACCACGCGCCGACCGTATCGATCTCGCTGACGGCACCGAGATCGAGCTTCACCGTCCTCGCGTGGCCGACCTCGGCACCGACAGAACCCGTCAAATTTTCGAGCTCTGCCACGTTGAGGGAAATCCAGGGCCCGCTAGGACGGAGTTCCAGCAGCTCTCCCGTTGCTTCGGCAGTCAGACCTGGAAGGGTCCGCAATTGGATGTCTCCGTCATGTGGCATGTCGAGGCCTACCCGTTCCTAGATCGCGCCGATCTGCCTCGCTTGATCTGTGTCAACGGCTCGGCGCGAACGGTTGAGCGAAATCAAGCATCCATCGGGGCTGTGTTCTACAGTTCAAGCGACCATAGAGCAAAAACATGGCCATCGACTCGACAACACTCCATCATGAGCTGGGCCGTCTGACGCGGGAGCTAGGCCTGCTGCTGCGGACGGCCGGCGAGGCGGATCGAGCGAGTTCTCGCGCTCCGAATGCCGTTTCGCTTGATACAACGATCGAGGCTCTGGGCGAGGCTCTGACTGAGGCCGACTTTCATGTGGAGCGGCTGGTCCGGACACGTCCGATCACGGCGACGGCCTCGGCATTTGCGCTTGGCGTCGTCGTTGGCCTCCTATTCAGGAGAACTTAAGTGGATACCGAAAATGTCATTAAGCATGTGCGCCTGCTTTGGCGTACAGACCGGATGATCGCCGACATCAGGCTTCGGCACCTGCTCGTTGGACTCGGCCTGCGTGCTTTTGCGGCGTTGATTGCCGTATTTGGCCTTCTGATGTTCGAGCTGGCGGCCTATCTTGCATTGGTGCAGGTCACGTCCGCGGTCGTGGCGGCTGCAGCGCTCGGCGCCTGCAATTTGGCGATCGCCGCAATCCTGCTTGCCCTGGCGAGCCGCGCCCCATCCGGTCGCGAACTCGAGCTGGCGAATGAGATTCATTCATCCTCGATGGATGCGCTGCAGCTCGAAGCACGGTCCTTGCAGTCCCATATCTCCAGCGTGATCAACCATCCTCTGAACAAGCTCATTCCCATTCTCATCGTTCCGCTCGCGACGATGATCATCAGGAACCTGCGCTCGCACGACGCCCCCGACACCGCCTCGGCGAATGCGCCGGCGGAAGGACCGCCGTCACCTTGACGAGCCCCCGATCACGATAGTCGCAGCTTGACGTTGCAGAGATCGCGCTCGGTTGGGTCAGTTTTGACCTCGAAACCAAGACTTCTGCACATCTCCAGCATAACGGTATTTTCCTGCAACACGTCGCCGGAAATCATCTTGAGGCCTTCCGCCTTTGCATATTCGATGATCAGCTGCATCAAGGCCCAGCCAAGGCCACGTCCTTTCAGATCCGACCGCAACAGAATTGCATATTCTCCACTCTCATAGATCGAGTCGGAGTGGATTCTCACGACGCCGACCAGCTCGTTCGTTGTCTCGTCGAGTGCCACGAACGCCATCGCACGCGCATAGTCGAGCTGCGTCAATCGGGCGATGAACTCGTGCGTGAACTCCTTCATGGGCGCGAAAAAGCGCAGCCGCAGATCCTCGGCAGTCACATGCTTGAGAAGCTCATGGATGATCGGCTCGTCCTCGGGCCGGATCGGCCGCGCAAAGATACGCCATCCATCCTTCACCTGAAGATGACGCTCCCATTGGGTCGGATACGGGCGGACCGCAAAGTTCGACGGCCCGGCCCCCTTGAATTTCGGCGGAACTTTCCCGACGGCGACCCGCGCATCGACGGCCATGACTCCGCTCTCGTCTGCGAGCAAGGGATTGATGTCGAGTTCTCGCACCTCGGGAATGTCAGCAGCGAGCTGTGCAAGCTTGACCAGAACCATCGCGACCGCGTCCGGCTTGACCGCCGGAACATCACGGTACGCGTGCAGCAAACGCGACACGCGTGTACGCTCGATCAGATTGCGCGCCAGTTGGAGATCCAGCGGAGGCAACCCCAGCGCCTTGTCGTTGATGATCTCGACAGCCGTGCCGCCTCGGCCAAATACGACCACGGTCCCAAACGTCGGATCATCCGCGATACCCATGATGAGCTCGCGCGCCTTGGCGCGCACGATCATCGCCTGCACGATGACACCGGAAATCCGCGCCTCCGGCCGAAGAGCCTTTGCACGAGCGATGATCTCATTCGCCGCATTGCGAACCGCCTCCGCCGTGGTCAGATTGAGGACAACGCCGCCCACATCGGATTTATGGACGATGTCGCGCGAGAGAATCTTGAGCACGACGGTCGAGCCCTGGGCAAACAGCTGATTTGAATAATCGACCGCTTCATCGATGGTCGAGGCGGCGAACGTCGGCACCATCGCGATGTCGTAGGCCTCTAGCAATCGGCTGATCTCGACCGGATCGAGCCAGGTTCGTCCGTCCGCCAGCGCCGATGCGACGATCTTGCGGGCTGATTCGACATCAGGCGCAAAGGAGCTTGGCATCGCAGGTGGCACTGCCGCGAGCGATTCGACCACCTCTCGATGGCGCACCAGGTGCATGAAGCCGCGGACGGCGTCGTCCTCGGTCGGGTAGTTTGGAATCCCCGCGCTACTCAGTGTTTCCACGACCGGCTGCTCCGCACCGATCCAGGCCGCCAAAACCGGCTTCGCCCACCGGCGATGCTGTTTCCGGTAGGCGCTCACCAACTGCGTGACCGCGATGGCAATGTCGCTCGCGGATGCAATCGCGGTCTGAACGTTCATCACCAGAATCGCGTCGTTGGCTTGATCCGCCAGCAACACTTCGAGCGAGGCGGTATAGCGCGCCGCGTCTGCATCGCCGACGATGTCGACGGGGTTGGATCCGGACCAGGTCGGCGGCAGGACGGCGTCGAGCTTGTCGTGCACGGCCGGCGTAAGCGTTGCCGCCACACCTCCGAGTTCGACCAGGCGGTCCACGGCGAGCACTCCGATTCCGCCGCCATTGGTGAGAATGGCAAGCCTCTTGCCCGTCGGCGACTCCACCCGTCCCAAGGTCTCTGCGCAGTCGAACAGCTCGCGCAGATCGGAGACCCGCAGAACTCCCGCGCGGCGAAAGGCAGCTTCATAGACTGCGTCCGCTCCCGCCAACGCGCCCGTGTGCGTCGCCGCGGCTCTTGCTCCGACTGCGCCGCGGCCCGACTTCACGACCACGACTGGCTTGACCCTTGCCGCCGCCCGAGCCGCAGACATGAACTTTCGGGCGTCCTTAATGGCCTCGATGTACAGCAGAATGGCACGCGTGCCGCCATCCAACGCGAAATGATCCAGGAGATCGGCGAGATCGACGTCCAACTGATCGCCGATCGAGACGATCCCGGAGAACCCGACTCCGCGCTGGGCCGCCCAATCCACCATGCCGGCCGCGATTGCACCCGACTGGGAGATGAGCGCCAAGCTACCAGCACACGGCATATGCGCAGAGAAGCTCGCATTGAGCTTGATGGCGGGCATCATGATGCCCAGGCAGTTTGGGCCGACGAGCCGCATGCCGTATTTCTGCGCGGCCTTCTCGGCCTGGTCGGCGAGCGATCCCGGCCCATGTCCAAGGCCGGACGTGATGATCAGCGCGCCGGCCGTCCCCAAGGCGCCGGCGCGATCGATCAGATCTGGAATGGACTGCGGAGGGGTCGTGATCACCACCAGTTCTGGCACGAACGGCAGGTCGGCGAGACTGCTCACGGCGGCAATGTTGGAGATCTCAGGATACCGCGAATTGATCAGACCGAGCTTACCCTCGAACCGCGCCTTCACGATGTTGTCGAGAATGGCTCTTCCCACCGAGTTGGATCGCGGACTCCCTCCGACCAGAGCGATCGAACGTGGCAGTAGCAGGTTCCGCAATCGATAGGTCGACATTTGAACGTCCTGCATCAGCCGGCCAAAGGCCGTGAATTCTACGCGGCGATCTTAGTTCTAATTCGCCGCGGGTCTAGCGCAACTTATCACCCCAACATAACGACGGATTGACGTCGCTCCTCTCGCTCGGCACCTCCGCTTTTGGTAGGATACGATATTCGCCCCGGTCCTTGACAGATATCAATTGGCCGCGGACTGGACTGTCTTAATGCCACTCCAGAACGGAGTTTGGGAGGCTTTCCGATGCACGCAATGGTGTTGCGCAAGCCTGGAGCATCCCTCAGCTCCGAAACTCTTGCGGACCCCGAGCCTGGCACCGGCGAGATTCGCGTCCGCGTCAGTGCATGCGGCGTGTGCCGTACCGATCTGCATTTGTGCGACGGCGAACTCCCTGACATCCAGTATCCGATTATCCCCGGACACGAGATCGTCGGTCATGTGGACATGACCGGTCCCGGCGTGACAACGCACCGGCTCGGCGAACGCGTCGGAATTCCGTGGTTGGGGCACACATGCGGCCACTGTGGGTTCTGCACGCACGGGATGGAAAATCTTTGTGATGAGCCGGCCTTTACCGGCTACACACGCAACGGCGGCTATGCGACTCACGCCATCGCGGATGCTCGCTATGCATTTCCGCTTGAAGGTCTGGAAGATGATATCGCCACGGCTCCATTGCTGTGTGCCGGGCTGATCGGCTGGCGGTCCCTGGTCATGGCCGGCGATGCTCAACGGCTCGGCATTTACGGATTTGGCGCGGCAGGCCACATCGTTGCCCAGGTCGCCCGTTGGCAGGGGCGCCAGATCTATGCCTTCACACGGGAGCATGATCGCGCCGCGCAAGATCTCGCGCACGAACTTGGCGCAACATGGACCGGCGGATCGGAGCAACGACCTGACGTCGCTCTGGATGCCGCGATCATCTACGCGCCCGCGGGCGAGCTAGTTCCGGCAGCTCTAGGAGCTGTCCGAAAGGGCGGCCGGGTCGTCTGCGCAGGCATCCATATGAGCGACATACCGAGCTTCCCATATTCCCTCCTCTGGGGAGAGCGCCACCTCGTCTCGGTGGCCAATCTCACCCGTCAGGACGGGCTCGACTTCCTGCGCATTGCCAGGGAAGCCCGAATTCGCACCCACACGACCCCTTATCCTCTATCGGACGCCAACCACGTCCTTGCCCGCCTGAAGCGAGGCGACATTCTCGGCGCAGCCGTTCTTGTGCCTGACGCTTAGAGCAGCACAGGACCCACAGCTCATGGCAACGTTATCTGATCAGGACCTCGTCTTCTCGTTTCTAGGTGACCCGAGGCGTCGTCCGGACGTTCACCGCATCGACACGCATGCGGCTTCCGTATTCCTGTTCGGCGATCGTGCCCTCAAGATCAAGCGCGCCGTTCGTCTGCCATTTCTCGATTATTCGACGCTGGCATTGCGGAAAGCGGCGTGCACGAAAGAGATCGAGATCAATCGACCGTTTGCTCCGGACATCTACCTGCGCGTGGCCGCGATTACGAGGGCGCCGGATGGATCACTCGACATCGACGGCTCCGGTACCCCAATCGAATATGCCGTCGAGATGCGCCGGTTCGATGACAGCCAGACTCTCGACCATCTTGCAGCACGCGGTCACCTGAGCGCTGGGCTGCCGGAGCTCCTGGCGGACTCCATCACCGCGTCTCACGCGGTCGCAGCGCGGACCGCCACCAGCGCATGGATCGAGTCCATACCGGTTTGGATCGACGCATTCGCCGCAAGTTTTCAAGGTAGCCAACGATTTGCGGAAGAGGATGTCAGCGAACTCCGCACGCTGTGCCGGGCGGCGTTCTCGCACCTCAGGCCGCGACTCGAGCAGCGCGCACGTGACGGCTACGTCCGGCGCTGTCACGGCGACCTCCATCTGGCCAACATCGTTTTGATCAAGGACAAGCCCGTGCTGTTCGATGCCATCGAGTTCGATGAGCGAATAGCCACGATCGACGTCCTTTACGATCTCGCCTTTCCGCTGATGGATCTGCTGCACTTCGAGCAACCGTTCGCCGCCAACCATCTCTTGAACCGCTATCTCTCGATCGCGGTGAACGACCAGACCGGCGGATTGGCCACGTTACCGCTGTTCATGACGATCCGGGCGGCCATCCGCGCCCAAGTCTTTCTTGCAAGGTTCGACCGCAACGACGGAGACCGCTCTGCCACGATCGAGATTGCCGAAAGCTACTTCCAGCTCGCCCGTTGCCTGATCCGGCCGGCGACACCGATGGTGATCGCGGTTGGCGGCCTGTCCGGAACGGGAAAGTCCGCGCTTGCCCGCGCACTCGCTCCGCTCCTGAGCCCTCCACCCGGCGCGATCGTGCTGCGCAGCGACGTGCTGCGCAAGCATCTGTTCGGCGTCCAGGAAACCGAGCGGCTCCCCGCCGCGGCCTATACGCCGGCCTCCAGTTCGCAGGTCTACCGGGAGCTCGCCAAACAGGCGGAGTGCGTGCTTGCTCAGGGTTTCACGGTCATCGTTGACGCCGTCTTTGCGCGTGAAGATGAACGCGCTGCGATCGATGACTTGGCAAAGCGTTTGAACGTCCCTCTCGTCGGGCTCTTCCTCATGGCAGACCTGCGCATCCGGCGGGCCCGCGTCCGCGACAGGTCGAACGACGCATCCGACGCAACGGAGAGCGTCGCGCTTCGGCAGGAGGACTATGAGATCGGCCCGTTGACCTGGGCTCGGATTGACGCGTCCGGAACGCCGGAGGCGACTTTGGCCCGAAGCCTGCCGTCGCTGCCCTCGAGTTCCTGATCCCGATCGAGAGTGCGCATCACTATACGACGACCTACCTCACTCGACGTCAGGTATGCACGTAGTCTCCCGGAGCAGACCCGAGATCATCCGCATTGTCTATCCCAAGCTGCGGCGGGTCGACAGGCGTTCCCGACTGCCGCTCGAGCCAGCCGATCCAGGCCGGCCACCACGATCCCTCGATGCGCGGCGACACCTGCTGCCACTCATCGGGCCCGAGATAAGGTGTATGAGCGGCTTTGGTGCGGACCTGATGTGAATGCCCGTGCTCGCCCGGCGGGGCCACGATGCCGGCATTGTGGCCGCCGCTCGCAAGCACGAAGGTGATATCGGCATCGACCTCGTGATGGACCTTGTAGGTCGATTTCCACGGCGCGACATGATCCCGCAAGGTCCCGACGACGAACATCGGCGTGTGGATGTCCGACAGGGCGATCGGCTTGCCGTCGACCCGGTAGCGTCCCTCGGCGAGGTCATTGTTCAGGAACAGCTTGCGCAGATATTCCGAATGCATGCGGTACGGCAGACGCGTTGCGTCTGCGTTCCACGCCATCAGATCGCTGGCGTTCGCACGTTCGCCGAGCAGATAATCGCGCGAGACCCGTGACCAGATCAGATCATTGGATCGCAGCAGCTGAAACGCGCCAGCCATCTGTGTCGTGTCGAGATATCCGCGCTCCCACATCATGTCTTCGAGGAACGCGACCTGGCTTTCGTTGACGAAGAGCGTCAGCTCGCCGGCCTCGGTAAAGTCCGTCTGGGCCGCGAACAGCGTGATGGTCTTGAGTCGCGCGTCGCCGTCGCGCGCCATGGCCGCCGCCGTAATCGAGAGCAGTGTTCCTCCGAGGCAATAGCCGGCCGCGTGGATCGGCCGGTCCGGAACGATTTTTCCGATCGTTTCCAGCGCCGTCATCACCCCAAGCGAGCGGTAATCGTCGAAAGCGAGGTCTCGATCCTCTGCCCCGGGGTTTCGCCACGAGATCATGAAAACCGTGAAGCCCTGGTCGGTCAGGTGCCTCACCAACGAATTATGCGGCGACAGGTCGAGGATGTAGTACTTCATGATCCAAGCCGGCACGATCAGGACCGGTTCGGGCCGCACCTTCCCGGTCGTCGGCGCATATTGAATGAGCTCGATCAGCCGGTTGCGAAACACGATCTTACCTGGCGCGGTGGCGACCGTCTCGCCGACCACGAATTTGGCGTTACCGCTCGATGGCGTCCCCGGCTGCAGCACCTGCATGAGATCGGCAAGCCAGTTCTGCCAGCCGAAGACGAGATTTTCACCGCCACTTTGAACCGTTCTTTCCAGAACCTCCGGGTTGGTGGCAGCAAAGTTCGAAGGCGCGAACACATCGAGCAATTGACGAATCGAGAAATCGACGACCGCTTCGTTGGCCGGATCGACACCCCGGATCCCCGTCGTTGCCTTATGCCACCAATCTTCTCCCAGCAGGAACGCCTGCGCGAACAGATTGAACGGCTGTGTCGCCCACTGCGGCCTCGAAAAGCGGTGGTCGTTCGCCTGCGGCTTGATGAGGTCCCAAGAACCGCGATTCGGATCTGCAAAATGCAGCGACCGCTCAGCGACCTGCCTCACCGCATGCCATGCATCATGAGCAATCTCGATCTGGCGCTGCGGGGCAGCGCCCAGATGGCAGGCCCAATCCAGATACGCCATCGACAAGGCGGCTGGAGAAATTCCTCCCGTCACGCGCGCCAGCATCGCGCTGAACGCCTTGTCGAGTTCATGGTCCTCACGCCGGAATTCGTCGGAGCCGACGTCGAATTCTGGTGTGGCCGGCCTCTCCTGCGGAGCGGCCGACGACTGAGCCACGACCAGATCCACAGGATTTATTCCCGGCTGTCCGGCTTCACGGTTAGCCGCACGCTTGCGTTCGGCCTTGCTCGAGACACCCGCACCTCTCAGTTTCGCCACCGCTGCCCCACGAGATTCACACTGGCATCGATCAGGCGCTGCCCGTGCTTGAACAGCCGCTCGCAATCCCGCCTGACAAAATCGATCTGATGCCGTCCGCATTCCTCGGCCATCACCTGGACGCCCTTGACCGAGTGAACTCCAGCCAGCTTCGATACGAACTCGGTAAACAGGTGCGTCTCCGTCCGCGCACGATCGAGCGCTTCGTTGCTTGCGAAGAGAATCTCTTCCAACATGATCTGTTGGGAGCCGATCAGCAATTCGAAAGCATGTTTATTGGACAGAGCAACACGCTCCGATATCTTGGCCGTTTCTTCGGCAACGGCATTCGCCCCGGAGAGCTCAGACATGGACACCTCTCCTCCCGATGGATCAATCTTTCCCTAGCTCAGGATCCAGACCGGGTCCTTGAGCTGCATCAATATTGGATCGCGATCCCGTTTGACCTGCGTCAATCCCCTGCCCTGCCCAGGGGCTACCGTTATTCAGCTTTGACATCGGAGTTCGCCATGCGCGCCCATCAGATCATGACCCGTCCCGTTATTGCCGTCACGCCCGAGACATCGATCGTGGAAGCAGCCAACCTCATGCTTCAGCGCCATGTCAGCGGCCTTCCCGTCGTCGATTCCACCGGCAAGCTCGTTGGCATCGTCTCCGAAGGAGACTTCATCCGACGGAGCGAAATCGGCACCGGGCGCAAGCGCGGCCGCTGGCTGCGCTTCATCCTGGGACCGGGCAAGTCGGCGTCCGACTTCGTCCATGAGCATGGACGCAAGGTGTCCGAGGTGATGACCAAGTCGCCGCTGACGATCACCGAGGACGCAGCGCTGGCCGAGATCGTGGAACTCATGGAGAAGAACCATGTCAAGCGACTGCCGGTCGTCAAGGGCGACTTGGTGGTCGGTATTGTGTCGCGGGCGAACCTGCTGCAGGCCGTTGCGACGCTGGCGCGCCAGGTTCCGGATCCGACGGCTGACGACGATCATATCCGCAACCGCATCATCGACACCCTGGAGAAGAACGACTGGTGCCCGTTCGGATTGTCGGTCATCGTCAAGGACGGCATCGTGCATCTGAGCGGCGTCATTACCGAAGAACGTTCGCGGAGAGCGGCGATCGTCGCCGCCGAGAATGTGGACGGGGTCAAGAAGGTTCATGATCATTTGTGCTGGGTCGACACCATGTCCGGCATGTATCTGAACTCCCCTGAAGACGAGGATATGGCAAAAGCCGGCTGATTCAAAAGCGGCTGAACGGAGACGGGCCTGCCCCTTCGGGAGGTCGGACTCCTCCGGAGCGCAGCGCAGGACGACGATATATGCCGGCCGACCCGCTCGCTGCGAGTGTTTGCAGCGAGGGGGATGATGACATTTGTAAGCGAGTTTTCTGCAAACCGATGCGAACATCACAGCCGGACCGCTAGATCTTTTCGACCGGCTCATCGCGTCCAAAGGCGCCCGCTTCGCGCAGGGCATCGATGTCGTTCTCGTCGCAGCCGAGCTTCTCGCGCAGAACCGCGATCGTGTGCTCGCCGAGACGCGGCGCAGCCTTGGGCTCAACAGCCGGCGTCATCTGCATCGTTATCGCCGTCTCTACGTTCGGTATCCAGCCGGCCGCCTGATGCGGAATGCGGCAGATTCGACCCCGCGCACGGACCTCGGGCGCGTTGAAGGCCTGCTCCACGGTTCGCACGCGACCAACCGGAACGCCGGCTCGGTTCATCCGCGAAATCCAGGCTTCGACCGGATCAGTCACGATGACATCGGCAATGATGCTGCGCAACGTGGCCCGGTTGGACCATCTTGCCCTGCGCGTCGCGAATCGAGGATCGCTCAGGAGACCCGGCCGATCAAGAACCTCCGTGAACAGCCTTCGGCAAAGACGATCATTCGCGCAGGCCAGATAAAGCGGACCATCGGACGCTTCGTAGACGCCCACCGTCGGCGAATCGTTCGGCGAATTGCCCGTTCGCGTCGGATTAGCCCCATTCATCAGGTATGCCGTTCCAAAGAAGGTCGTCATCGCCAAAGCGACGTCGAAGAGAGCGACCTCGACGAACTGTCCGCGGCCGAGCCGCTGACGGGCCGCGAGTGCCAGCAGAATGGCATTGCAGGCGGACATGCCGGTTGCCAGGTCCACGATCGGCGGACCAGTCCGCACCGGTGGACCATCCGCAAAACCATTGAGCGACATGAAGCCGCTTTCGGCCTGCGTAATCGGGTCGAAGCCGGATCGCCACGCAAACGGACCTGTCCGGCCATAGGCCGAGATCGAACAATAGATCAGCCCCGGATTGGTCTTCGACACCGCGTGATAGTCCAGCCCAAACTTCTCCATGACGGCGGACGAAAAATTCTCCACGACCACATCGGCCTTGGCGATCAGCGCACGTGCGATGTCCTGGGCCTTCGGAATCGTGAGATCCAACACCATTCCGCGCTTGTTGCGATTCAAGCCGAGGAACGCAGCACTTTCGCCGGC
>JBARNF010000368.1:0-18058 GCA_049802835.1 Bradyrhizobium sp. | reverse complement strand
TGCCCGACGGCGAGAAGGGCGAACTGGTGTTCACCTCGCTGACCAAGCAGGGTTTTCCGATCGTCCGCTACCGCACCCGCGACCTGACGCGGCTGTTGCCGGGCACCGCGCGGCCGGGCATGCGGCGGATGGAGAAGGTCACGGGCCGTTCCGACGACATGATCATCCTGCGCGGCGTCAACCTGTTCCCGTCGCAGATCGAGGAGATCCTGCTGTCAACCGAATGGTGCGGCGGCCACTTCATGCTGGAGCTCACGCGCGAGGGCCGCATGGACGAGCTGACGATCTACGCGGAATCCCGCCCCGAGCACTGGGACGACAGCGGCCTCGGCGAGCACGCCGAGCGTGTCTCGGTCCACATCAAGAACACCATCGGCCTCAGCGCCAAGGTGAAGGTGGTCCCGCCCGACACACTGGAGCGCTCGGCCGGCAAGGCCAAGCGCATCAAGGACAAGCGGCCGGTGGGGTAGTCGTGATGGATTTCGCCCAAGATCGTTATGAATTTCGTCCAAGATGGAGCCGAGATATCGCGGCGACGCCGGTGAGCTCCCTCTCCCCGTTCTTCACGGGGTCGCGACGAGCTTCGCTCGCGCTGAGAGGATTGGGGTGAGGGGCAGACGCACGGGAAGTGTGAGTTGAAAGACCTGTACCCCCTCACCCGAATTGCATCTTCGATGCAATCCGACCTCTCAGCGCGAGCGAAGCTCGTCGCGCCCCCGCAAGCGGGGCGA
Source organism: Bradyrhizobium sp. (assembly GCA_049802835.1). Classification (GTDB taxonomy): domain Bacteria; phylum Pseudomonadota; class Alphaproteobacteria; order Rhizobiales; family Xanthobacteraceae; genus Bradyrhizobium. The sequence goes on along the minus strand of JBARNF010000368.1, from coordinate 17,327 downwards.
GGTGCAGCGAGCCAGCCGCAACAGCGTGCCCACCCAGGCCTAAATTGGCGGGCGAAATTCCGAGACCTGCGTTCACATGTGATCGTAGTCCACCACCACGCGCTCCGTCACGGGCTTCGCCTGGCAGGTCAGCACGAAGCCAGCCTGCAATTCCCACGGCTCCAGCGAGTAGTTCAGCTCCATCTCGGCTTTGCCCTCGACCAGCTTGGCGCGGCAGGTCGAGCACATGCCGCCCTTGCAGGCGAACGGCAGGTCGACGCCGGCGCGCAGCGCCGCATCGAGAATGGCCTCGCCCTCGGCGACCGGCACCTCACGGCGCTTGCCGTCGATGATCAGCGCGGCAATGGCTTTGGGCGGCGCCGAGTCCGGCACGACGGCCTTGGACCGCGGCTTGCCGCCGAGGCCGGAAACGAAGCGCTCGACATGGACGCGGTCGGCGGCAATGCCGAGCGCGCGGCAGGTGGCCTCGACCTCCTCGCTCATGCCCGTAGGGCCACAGATGAAGACGTGATCGACGCTGTCGGCATGGACCAGCGAGCGCAGCAAGACCCGCACCTTCTCGCCGTCGAGCCGGCCATGCAGGATCGGCAGATCCTGCTCCTCGCCCGAGATGACGTGGAACACCGAGAAGCGATCAAGGAAACGGTCCTTCAGCTCCTCGAGCTGCTCGCGAAACAGCATGCCGGCCGTGGTGCGGTTGCCGTAGAACAGGAAGAAGCGGCTGTCCGGCTCGCGCGCCAGCACGGCCTTCACGATCGACAGGATCGGGGTGATCCCGGACCCGGCTGCAAAGCCGACATGGGTGCGCGCCGCCGCGGGCTCCAGTGCGACGCCGAAGCGCCCGGTCGGCGTCATCACGTCGATCTCGTCGCCACGTTTGAGTTCGTCGGTGACGAAGCTGGAGAACGCGCCGCCATCGACGCGCTTCACCGCGATGCGGACCTCGCCATCGTCGGGACCGGAGCAGATCGAATACGAGCGCCGGACCTCCTCGTCCCCGAGCGTGGTCTTCAGCGTGAGATACTGCCCGGGCGCAAAGCGATAGTCGTCGGCAAGCTCGTTCGGAATCGCGAACGTCAACGATACCGAGTCGGGCGCCTCGCGACGCAGGTCACGGACGGCCAGACGATGAAAGCGTGGTGTTGTCGACATCGTTTTATCCCCGCGTCGTTGCGAGGAGCAACGCGACGAAGCAATCCAGACTGTCGCCGCGGAGGCACTCTGGATCGCGTCGCTGCGCTCGCGATGACGAATGTGGCATCAGTGACACTTGAAATAATCGAACGGTTCGCGGCACGATCGGCAGCGCCACAGCGCCTTGCACGCGGTCGAGCCGAACTCCGCGAGCTGCTCGGTGTCGACGGATCCGCATTGCGGACACGCGACTGCGGCCACGCCGAATAGCGCGCGGCGGCCGCTCGCAGGCAGCGGCGGCGCGATGCCGTACTCCTTCAGCTTGCGGCGCCCCTCCTCGCTCATCCAGTCGGTGGTCCAGGCCGGCGCCAGCACGGTGCGCACGCGACTATCGCGAAAGCCGGCGCGCTCGAGCGCCAGCTCGATCTCGAGCGCGATCATGTTCATGGCCGGACAGCCGGAATAGGTTGGCGTGATCGCGACCTCGACGTGATCGCCGACCACTTCGACCTCGCGCAGCACACCGAGATCGTCGATCGTCAGGACCGGGATTTCGGGGTCGGCCACCGTTGCCGCCGCATCCCAGGCGCGCCGGCGCAGCTCAGCAGGACTGGTGTCGGCGACTACCATGTCGCACCGGGGAAGCTGCGCTGCATGGTTTGCAGCTCGCTCAGCAGATGGCCGAGATGCTCGCTGTGGCGGCCGTCACGGCCGCCCTGCTGCATCCAGTCGTTCTCCGGCAGCACCAGCGTCGCCTCGCGCGCGACATGCGACACGATCGCCAGCCATTCCGGCAGCAGCATCGTCGGATCGATCGCGATCCCGGAATCGATGAGCTCACGTTCACTCCCATCGACGCCGAACATCTCGCCGGTATAGGCCCAGAGATCGTCGACCGCGGCTTGCGCGCGGCCGTGGCTCTCGTCGGTGCCGTCGCCGAGCCGGATCACCCATTCGCTGGCATGGCGCAGATGATAGGCGCATTCCTTTTCGGACTTGGCCGCGATCGCCGCCAGGGTCGCATCGGTGGAGCCCATCATGCCGCGCCAATGGAGATCGGCGAAGGCCGCATAGAACAGCTGCCGCACCATCGTGTAGGCAAAGTCGCCATTGGGGCACTCGACCAGCAGCAGATTGCGGTACTGCCTGATGTCCCGCAAGTAAGCGAGCTTGTCCTCGTCATTGTCGCGGCCCTCGACCTTGGCGGCGTAGCCGTAGAGCTCGCGCGCCTGGCCGATCAGATCCAGCGCCATGTTGGACAGCGCCATGTCCTCTTCGAGCATGGGCGCATGGCCACACCATTCCGACAGCCGATGACCAAGGATCAGCGCGTCGTCGGCGCGGCGCAAGGTGTAGAGCACCAGCGGCGTTTCGGAGACGGTGATCGAGGGAGCGGTCATGGTTGTGATCCGATCAATTGGCCACGCACTCCGTCATTGCGAGGAGCAAAGCGACGAAGCAATCCCGGCTTTTCCCGCGGACGCAGTCTGGATTGCTTCGCTGCGCTCGCAATGACGACGGCTGACAGCCGTGCGCAATCACATATGTCCGACTTCCTCGGGCACCTCGTAGAACGTCGGGTGACGATAGATCTTCGAGTCCGCCGGCTCGAACATCATGCCCTTGTCGGCGGGATCGGACGCGGTGATCGCACTCGACGGCACCACCCAGATCGACAGCCCCTCGCCGCGGCGGGTGTAGATGTCCCGTGCCGCCTGCAAGGCCATGGTCGCGTCGGGCGCGTGCAGCGAGCCGCAATGCTTGTGCGCGAGCCCATTGCGGCTGCGGATGAAGACCTCCCACAACGGCGTGTTCGGCGTTGCCATCACGATCTCCCTTGCTGACCTATTCGGCGGCTTGCGCCATCTGCCGGCTTGCCCGTTTTTGCGCATACGCAGCCGCCGCCTCACGCACCCAGGCGCCAGCCTGGTGCGCCTTGCGGCGCGCCGCCAGCCGATCTCGGTTGCACGGACCATTGCCGGCCAGCACCTGCTTGAACTCGCTCCAGTCGATCGACCCGTGCACCCAATGCCCCTGCTCGTCCTGCTTCATCGCAGGATCGGGAATAATGAGGCCGAGATACTGCGCCTGCGGCACGGTGGCATCGATGAACTTCTGGCGCAGCTCGTCATTCGAGAAGCGCTTGATCTTCCACTTGGTCGAGGTGTCGCTGTGCTGGCTCGCCTGATCGGGCGGGCCGAACATCATCAGCACCGGCCACCACCACCTATTCAGCGCATCCTGCGCCATCGCCTTCTGCTCGGCCGTGCCGTGGCACAGCGTGAGCATGATCTCGTAGCCCTGGCGCTGGTGGAATGATTCCTCCTTGCAGACGCGGATCATCGCGCGGGCATAGGGACCGTAGGAGCAGCGGCACAGCGGGATCTGGTTCATGATCGCGGCGCCATCGACCAGCCAGCCGATCACGCCGATGTCCGCCCAGGTCAGGGTCGGGTAGTTGAAGATCGAGGAGTATTTCGCCTTGCCGGCCAGCATGGCGTCGACCAGCTCCTCGCGTGAGGCGCCGAGCGTCTCGGCGGCGGCGTAGAGATAGAGCCCGTGACCGCATTCGTCCTGGACCTTGGCGAGCAGCGCGGCCTTGCGACGCAGGCTCGGCGCACGCGTGATCCAGTTGCCCTCGGGCAGCATGCCGACGATCTCAGAGTGAGCGTGCTGGGAAATCTGCCGGATCAGTGTCTTGCGATAGGCCGATGGCATCCAGTCGTTCGGCTCGATGCGCTCCTCGGCATCGATACGCGCTTGGAACCGCGAGGCGCCTGCGGCGTCCTCGACGAGGCTGCCCTCCTCGGGCGAATTGAGCGCCTGCGTGTACATGCGGCGGCGTCCTCCCAGGACTTGGTTGACGCCAATATATAACGAAATATAATCCATGCAATCAAATTCTGTAATATATCAAGACGGCTCGGCATCGCCGGCGAAACGCCACGTCAGCGCCGCCCCCGCCGGCGGCAGAGGGCCTTCCTCGTTGGTCGCATGGTCGTTGAGCCAGCGCTCGGAGCCCGGCAGCAGCAGCCGATAGATCTCGCCGCACAGCGCGCGCGCCTGCCGCCCCGGCCAGTTCTGCGGCAGCAGCTCGACCGGCAGTTGCGGATCGCGCAAGACGATGCGGCGGTAATGGTGGATCAGCAGGATGCGCGCGGTGAAGGCCTGGCTGTCCGACAGCGCCTCGCCCCGATCCAGCGTGGACCTGAGCGACGCAAAGGATGCGCTGAACTTGCGATAGGCTTCGGCCGTCCGCTCCAGCGCCCAGCTCTCGGCCACCAGTCGCCGCGCCATGTCGGAACCGGCGGAGGCCTGCAGCCGGATCGCGCCCTCGGCGGCATCCGGCACGGCGATCCTGGAGGGCGCCACGAACACGCCCGGCAGCGGGCTACCGAAGCCAGCATCCCGCAGCGCGGTCCGCGCCTGCTCGCGATCGTCGGCGCTGCCGATCAGGAGCAGCTCGAAGCTGCCGTTCCATTCCGACGGCGGGGAATCGTAGATGTGGCAGGTGGCGGCGGCGAAGGTCTGCTCGCCGCGCCGGGACAGGCGATAGAAGCTGTTGCGGCCGCTCTTGGTGCGCTCGAACCAGCCCTCCGCCGTCAACCGCGACATCGCCGTGCGCACGACGCCGCCGTCGATATCGAGACCCGCAAAGAATTCGAGCAAGGTGCCGAGCCAGACGCGGCCGCCGCGCGGCACGATGGCGTCGCCGAACACGGTGACGATGAGCGAGCCGCTCCGCGACGGTTCGCTCTTGAGCTGGCTGACGATGCGGGAGAGCGGCTGCGGCATCGGCACGCTTTAGCCGGTTTCGCCGCGTTCAAAAACCGTGCGACCGCAAATCGCAAAAGAAAAAGAAAAGGCCCGCAGAAGCGGGCCTTGCAGATGTTGTCGACTGTCGCGCTGATACGATCAGGCGGTCTTGTTGTAGGCCTTTGCCATGTTCTCCTGGGCGACCTTGGCGCCCTCGGTCACCAGCTTGCTGACATATTCGCTGGTCGACTTGGCACGAGCCACGAGCGCTTCGCCGCGCGCACGCGCAAGCTCGCCCTGGATCTGGACGGCCTCGCTGAACGACTTGGCGGACGCCAGCTTGTCGATGCCGTCGAAGAACGCCTCGGTGTCCTGGTACAGCGCCTGCTGGATGTTGCGGCTGATCTTGCCGGCCTCGGTCACGCCGTCGAACACCGCGGTCTCGATCGCGGAGGTGACCTTCTCGGAGCCCGCCAGGGCCTCCGCGGCGCGTTCCTTGGCGGTGGACGCCGTCTTCTTCACGAACTCCCGGGCCTGCTCCGGCACGTCCATGGTCGGCAGGTTCTTGAGCGCGTCGGTCATCGGCGCAAACGCATCTTTCACGCTGTCGAACACGGTATTGGTCTCGGTCGTCATGGCTGTCTCCATCCTCAATGTTTCTGAGCTATGGCTCGCTCCGTCCCTTATGAAACCGGAGTGACTCAGCAATAGCCCCAAAATTGGTGCGTCGCAACATAAATGTTGCAATGCACCAAATAAAAAGGCATGGAGCGAAAAAGGCCTAAAGGCCTGAAAAAACAGCTCGCTCGTCTCAAGCGCCGGACGGCTCGGTCGTGCCCTTGCCGCTGGGCGGCCCCGAGCTCGGTCCCGCCGGCTTCTTGTGGCGGGACTTCCCCGGACGCGACGCCAGCTCGGCGGCGTTCGGCGCAGCCTCGACGGCTCCGGACGCAGCTTCTATCGGCGTCGCTGGCTTTAGCAGCGCGTCGAGCGCCGCGCGGATCTCGCGTAGCTCGGCCTCGATCGCGACGGTCGGTGTCGGATCGGGTGCTTTTGCAGCGTTCCGCATCTGGTCGAGCAGCGCTTTGATCTCGCTCAACTGCGGCGTGACATCGACGGCAGGTTTTGTCGCCGGCTGTGGCACCTTGGATGCCGCGAGAAGCTCGTTGAGCAAGCCCTTGACCCCATTCAATTCCGGAGTGACGTCGACCGGAGCTGCCGCAACTGGCGGCTGAGCCTTGGATGCGGCGACAAGCGCGTCGAGCAAGCCCTTGATCTCGTTCAGCTGCGGAGCGGGATCGGCGGGCGGCTTCGATGCCGACGGTGGCAGCTGTGCTGTGGCCAGCAGTTCCTTCAGCAGCGCACGCATCTCCGACAGCTCGCCCTCGACGGATGCGAGCCGCTCATTCAAGGCGGTGAGCTGACCGCGGCTCGGCACGTTCATGCCGGCAAAGTAGTTTTCCATCAGATCGGCCATGGGCTTCTGTCCGTTTCCAGAACCAGTTGCGGGATCATCGGGGGATTGACGTTGCGTCGCAGTCGCGGGGCGCAGCCGCGTGAAGATATTGAAGCTCTTCTGCATCTCACCGACCATCTGATGCCAGAACGCGATCGGATCGCTGGACTTGTTCACCATCGGCACGCTCCCTCAGGCCACCAGAAGACTCAAACACAACCTATCATAGCACGCCCTCGCTGCGCTGCGGGGAGATCATGCAGGTCGCTTCTCTCCGGCTGCGGAACCATGTCATAGAGGGTTGGTTGGCCTTGAAAGAGGGATCACGTGACCGCAACCGTCCATCAGCCGCCGCACATCGTGCGCGCCAACGGTATCGACATCTGCTGCGAGATCTTCGGCGACCCCACAGCGCCTCCTCTGCTGCTGATCATGGGCCTCGGCGCCCAGATGATCATCTGGGACGACGAGTTCTGCGAACGCTTGGCAGCACGCGGCTTCCGCGTCATCCGCTTCGACAATCGCGATATCGGCCAATCGAGCAAGCTGCATGGCGGACGCCGGCTGACGCCGTTCGAGCTGATCAAACTGCGCTTCTTCCAGATTCCGGTCTCAGCGCCCTACCGGCTCCTGGACATGGCCAAGGACACGGTCGGCCTGATGGATGCGCTCGACATCAAATCAGCGCACCTGGTCGGCGCCTCGATGGGCGGCATGATCGCGCAGGAGATCGCGATCTTCTATCCGCAGCGCGTGCGCTCGCTGACCTCGATCATGTCGACGACCGGCAATCCGCGCATCCCGCCGCCCACGCGCGAGGTTGCGATGATGCTGATGGCGCCGCCGCCGAAGACCAAGGACGAGTACGTCAAGCGCTTCCAGAAGACCTGGAAGCTGCTGCGCGCCGGCTCGTTTCCCGAAGACGAGGCCCGCGACATAGAGCTCGCCGAACGTTGCTTCGCCCGCGGCCTCAATGCCGCAGGGGTCGGCCGCCAGCTGCGCGCGATCCTGGCGTCGGGCAGCCGCAAGCCGCGGCTGCATCTCGTGACGGCGCCGACGCTCGTGATCCACGGCACGGTCGATCCGCTGGTCCATCACAGCGCCGGCAAGGACACCGCGGACTCGATCCCCAATGCGAAGCTGTTGATGATCGAGCGCATGGGCCACGCCGTGCCGATCCCGATGTGGCCGCAGATCATCACCGCGATCGCCGAGCACGCGCACGGCGCGAACGCGCAGGCGGCGTAGGACGCACGCTGAGAGCAAGCACTGCCGCCCCCAAACGAGCTGTCGTCCCGGCGAACGCCGGGACCCATACCGCGTGATGTCTGAAATGGGCAATCGGCACGTTCCACGCGCCTCACAGCATTCGGTGACTATGGATCCCGGATCTGCGCCAGCGGACGCTTCGCGTCAGCAGGCTTGTCCGGGACGACACCTGTTGTTCGGCTCGGCCGTTGCCTCTCGCCCGGCGTACGATCTGCCGCAACCGTTTTTCCACCGAGCCGCCGCGGTCTCTACCCGAACCTTCGCCGCCGCCATTCGATCAGCTTGGCGCTGATCTCCTGCGGCTGCTCCTGCTGGGTCCAATGGCCGCTGTCGCGGACGAGATGCTTCTCCAGATCCGGGATCAGCTCCTCCATGCCGTCCGCGGCCGAGGGCGGCAGCACGGCATCGTTCTCGGCCATGATCATGAGCGACGGCACCCGCACGGTATGGTCGAGCCCCTCCGAGCGCTGCCAGTTGCGGCTCATGTTGCGATACCAGTTGATGCCGCCGGTGAAGCCGGTGCGGGTGAACGTCTCGACGAACACCCGCTTCTCCTCATCCGACAGAATCGGCTGCCGCATGTCGTTGGCGGCGTCATAGGCCGCGATCATTTGCGGAAAGGCCAGATTGAGCGCCCTGGATGCGCCGATCCCACCGGCAGGCGGCTCCGCCGGCGGGGTGTCGGTGCGCGGCAGCGGCTTGCGCATGAAGGCGTCGAAGGTCTGTTCGACGCGGCTGCCGAAGATGCGATCCGGCTCGCGTCCCCCCTGGAACTGGACGATGTACATCATGTCGCCGAAGCGCTTGCGCATGATCTCGATCGGGTCCGCAGGCGCGCGCGGCAGGTGCGGCGTATTGATGCCGACCACGCCGGCGACGCGCTGCGGATAGCGCAGCGGCATCTGCCAGACGACAAAGCCGCCCCAGTCGTGGCCGACGAAGATCGCCTTGTCGATCTTCAGGTGATCGAGCAGACCGACGAGGTCGGCCGTCAGATGTTCGAGGTCGTAGACCTCGACCGGCTCCGGCCGGTCGGTGGCGCCATAGCCGCGCTGGTCGGGCGCGATCACGCGGATGCCGGCGGCCGCCAGCGCCTTGATCTGGTGCCGCCAGGAAAAGGCCAGCTCGGGCCAGCCGTGACAGAGAATGATGGGCGGATGGTCGGTCGCGGGACCGGCCTCGTAGTAGCCCATGCGAATGCCGTTGGTCGTCGCGAACTGGAGCGGCGGCATCCAAGCCGAAGCGTTCATTCGTCCTCCCCGAGCCCATCGCTGAGCCCATTGTCAGCCGGCCTTGGATGACCGGTCTCTGGCGCACCTCATGGTGCAGACGAGATGCGCCGACACGATGAAACGGAGCGGCATCCGTCTCGGATGCCCGTGCGGCGAAAGCAGCCGCGCCCCGCAAATCCCGGTCAGGCCGACTTCTTGTCGTTCGAGCGGCTGCCGCCCAGTCCGGTCATGGTCAGCATCATATCCTGGAACCGCTCGGCCAGCCGGGGATCGAAGGTGAACCAGCTCTGCATGATGGCTTCGGGCGTCAGCTTGTCGATGTTGCTCGTCATCTGGTTCTGCAGCCTGTCCATCACGGCGGCCTGCATGGGACCGACGTCGGGAAGTCCGAAGAACTGCCGCGCTTCGAGCGGTGTGCAATCGATCTCGATATTGACTTTCATGTCCGCTCCGCGCTGTTCGAGCCATCCCCACGCCGCCTCCAGCCGGGTCCCGTTACCAAGAGGACCCATCCCGGAGTCGGAGTTGAGAGCATCACAGTATCACCGCGCCGCCCCCCCTCTAGCAAGCGGCGCGTTGCTGCAGGTGCGCAATTCCCGGGACATGGCAAATGGGGCTGCTGGAGACGCCACGATTCGTGGCGCCGCGTGCACCGCACCTCGACGGTGAGGGCTAACCATATCATTTAGGCTTCAACAAACCGGGCTTGTGTGCCGCCGTCGAACTCTGGCAACATGACCGGATCGACGTGCCGCGGGTCCGACGGCGCACCGCCAGGCGACGGCCTCGGGATCAGTCATTCCGGCGCGGCATCAGACTTGCAAGCACATCGCCAGCGTCTTGTTGCTTCTTGAAGTTCGTGCAAGAGGCGCTGCAGACATCACGAACTTCGAAGCAAGGCAGGCCGGATCTCATCGCCCCTGCCGAAAAAGCAAGCGTCAAACGCGGAGAAATTGAACATATGTCGGGACGCAAATCCCTGCTCATCGCGGCGGCCATCGCATTGGCCGGCCTCGCGGCGCTGCCGGCCTCGGCTCAGAGCCTGCGCTATGCCAACCAGGGCACCCTGAAATCGCTCGATCCTTATACCTTCAAGGAATCGACCACGATTGCGCACCATGCCCATGTCTACGAAGGACTCACTGCGCGTGACAAGGACCTGAAGATCATCCCCGCGCTGGCCGAAAGCTGGGAAACCCCCGAGCCGACCCGCTGGCGCTTTCATCTCCGCAAGGGCGTCAAGTTCCACAATGGCGATCCCTTCACCGCCGACGACGTGATCTTTTCCGCCGATCGCGTCCGCGCCACCGGCTCCAACTTCCTGTCCAACGTTCCGCCGGACGCGAAGTTCGTCAAGATCGATGACTACACCGTCGACGTGAAGCTCGATGCGCCCAATCCCATCCTGATTTCGCAGTGGGATACGTGGTACATCATGAGCAAGAAGTGGTGCGAGGACAACAACTCGATCGCGCCGACGCCGGTCTCGGCAACCACGCCGAGCTACGCGGCGCTGCACGAGAACGGCACCGGTCCCTTCATCATCGAGAGCCATCAGCCCGGCGTGAAGACCGTGTTCAAGGTCAACCCGACCTGGTGGGGAAAGCCAGAACACAACCTCAAGGAGATCGTGTTCACCACCATCTCCTCCGACGCCACGCGCGTTGCGGCGCTGTTGTCCGGCGAGGTCGACATCATCGAGCCGGTGCCGGTGCAGGATATCGGCCGCGTCGATTCGAGCCCGAACGCCCAAGTGCTCAAGGGACCCGAGCTGCGCACGATCTTCCTCGGCATGGACGAGACCCGCGATGAGCTGCTGTACTCCAACGTCAAGGGCAAGAACCCGTTCAAGGACATTCGCGTCCGCGAAGCGTTCTACAAGGCGATCGACGTCGAGCTGATCAAGACCCGCGTCATGCGCGGCCTGTCGACGCCGTCGGCGCTGATGATCGCGCCGCAGCTCTATGCGCTGTCGAAGGACTTCACCCGGCCGAAATATGATCCCGACGCCGCCAAGAAGCTCCTGACCGATGCCGGCTATCCCGACGGCTTCGAGGTCGCGATGGACTGCCCGAACGATCGCTACGTCAACGACGCCGCGATCTGCCAGGCCGTCGTCGGCATGCTCGCCCGCATCGGCGTCAAGGTGAACCTCAATGCGCAGCCCAAGGCGCAGTACTTCGCCAAGGTCCTGAAGCCGGGCGGCTACAACACCTCGTTCTTCCTGCTGGGCTGGACGCCGTCGTCGATGGACTCCCACAACGTGATGCACGACATCATGGGCTGCCGTGACGACGCCAAGGACGCCACCCGCGGCGAGGCCAATCTCGGCAACTACTGCAACAAGGAGTTCGATGCGCTGACCGACAAGGTCCTGGTCGAGACCGATACGGCCAAGCGCAACCAGCTGATCAAGCAGGCGTACGAGATCGGCATCAAGGACTACGGCTACATCCCGCTGCACCAGCAGGCGGTGGCCTGGGGTGTCTCGAAAAAGGTGAAGATCCCGCTGCGCGCCGACAACGCCGTGCTGCTGTTCCTCGCCACCAAGACCGAGTAGTCCGCCCCCACGTCGAGTCCCGGAAAGCAGAACTGCTTTTCGGGACTTTTCATTTCCCGCGGCAGGTGCTACGCGCCCCCGCATCTCGAAGACCTGAAAGGATCAGATGCTCGCCTTCGCGCTTCGCCGAGCGATCCAGGCCATCGGCGTCATGATCGCCGTCGGTATCATCTCGTTCGCCATGTTCCGCTTCGCCGGAGATCCGGTGAATCAGCTGGTCGCCATCGATGCCTCGGCCGCGGAGCGCGCCAGCATCCGTCAATCGCTCGGCCTCGACGATCCCTTCATCGTGCAGTTCGGTCGCTACCTGTTCAACGCGGCGCAGTTCAAGTTCGGCGTGTCCTATCAGTTCCGGCAGCCGGTCTCCGACCTCCTCAAGGAGCGCATGCCGGCGACCTTGGAGCTTGCGATCTGCGCGACCATCCTCTCGCTCGTCTTCGGCATCGTGATGGGCGTGTTCTCGGCGCTGCATCGCGATTCCGTTCTGGCAAAGCTGTTCCAGATGGTGTCGCTGATCGGCATCTCCCTGCCCACCTTCCTGATCGGCATCCTGCTGATCTACCTGTTCTCCGTCACGCTCGGCTGGCTGCCCTCGTTCGGCCGCGGCGACACCGTCAAATTCGGCTGGTGGACGACCGGCCTGCTCACGGTGTCCGGCCTGAAGGCGCTGATCATGCCCTCGATCACACTCGGCCTGTTCCAGATGACGCTGGTGATGCGGCTGGTCCGTGCCGAGATGCTCGAGGTGCTGCGCACCGACTATATCCGTTTCGCCCGCGCCCGCGGCTTGACCACGCGGGCCATTCACTTCGGGCATGCGCTGCGCAACACGCTGGTGCCGGTCATCACCGTGGTCGGCCTGCAGTTCGGCTCGGTGATCGCGTTCTCGATCATCACCGAGCAGGTGTTCCAATGGCCGGGCATGGGCCTGCTGTTCGTGCAGGCCGTGCAGAACGTCGACATCCCGATCATGGCGGCCTACCTCATCATGGTCTCGCTGATCTTCGTCACCATCAATCTCGTGGTTGATATCCTCTACACCGTGGTCGATCCGCGCCTGCGCGCGACCCTCAGCCGACCGGCCTGACCATGAGCGATGCCGCCCTCCCCCATCCCGCTCCCGCCAATGCGCCCCGCGCGGCCGCCGACGGCTGGCTGAAGCGCGCGCTCGCCAGCGACCTGTTCTATTCCTTCCGCCGCTCCAAGCTGACGGTGGTTGCGGCCGTGATCACACTGTTGTTCTTCCTGCTCGCGATCTTTGCGCCGCTGCTGTCGCCGCAGAACCCGTTCGATCCCGCCCAACTGCAGCTCTTGAACTCGCGGATTGCGCCGCTGTGGACGGCCGATGGGCAGAGCCCGTTCCTGCTCGGCACGGACGAGCAGGGCCGCGACGTGCTCTCGGCCATTCTCTACGGCCTGCGCGTCTCGCTCGTCGTCGGCATCCTCGGCGTCGTGTTCTCCGGCGCGCTCGGCATCTGCCTCGGCCTGATCGCGGGCTATTTCGGCGGCCGCGTCGACACCGTGATCATGCGCATCGCCGACGTGCAGCTCACCTTCCCACCGATCCTGATCGCGCTGCTGGTCAACGGCATCGCCAATTCGGTCTCCGGCAATCATCTGGACTGGCTCAGCATGCTGGTCGTCCTGGTGCTGGCCATTGGCCTCAGCTTCTGGGTCCAGTATGCGCGCACGGTGCGCAGCTCTGTCATGGTCGAGAAGAACAAGGACTACGTCGCCGCAGCACAGTTGATCGGCCTGCCCGCCCCCGTCATCATGCTGCGCCACGTGCTGCCCAACACCACCGGTCCCGTTCTGGTGATCGCGACCATCAATCTGGCGCTCGCGATCATCACCGAGGCGACCCTGTCGTTCCTCGGCTCGGGCATGCCGGAGACGATGCCCTCGCTCGGGACCCTGATCCGGATCGGCAACAACTATCTGTTCGCCGGCGAATGGTGGATCGTGGCCTTCCCCGGCATCGCGCTGGCCGGACTGATCCTCTCGATCAACCTGCTCGGCGACTGGCTGCGCGACGCCCTCAACCCGAAACTGCGATGATTCCGTTCATGCATATGAAGGCCTGAGCCCATGACCGCCCCCGTTCTGTCCGTGCGCAATCTGCAGGTCGAGTTCGCGAGCCGGCGCGGGACCTTGCGCGCGATCGATGGCGTCTCGTTCGACATCGCCAAGGGCGAGGTGCTCGGCGTCGTCGGCGAATCCGGCGCCGGCAAGTCCGTCACCGGCCTCGCCGTGATCGGACTGATTGATCCTCCCGGCCGCATTTCCGGCGGCGAGATCCTGCTCTCTGGCCTGCGCGTCGACAACCTGCCGCCGGAGGAGATGCGCAAGGTCCGCGGCAAGCGCATCGGCATGATCTTCCAGGACCCGCTGACCTCGCTCAATCCGCTGTATCGCGTCGGCGACCAGATCATAGAGACGATCAAGACTCACACCAACCTCAACGATCAGCAGGCGCGCAGGCGCGCCATCGACCTGCTCGCCGAGGTCGGCATATCAGCGCCCGAGAAGCGCATCGACGGCTATCCGCACGAATTCTCCGGCGGCATGCGCCAGCGCGTCGTGATCGCGCTCGCGCTCTGCGCCGAGCCCGAGCTGATCATCGCGGACGAGCCGACCACCGCGCTCGACGTCTCCGTGCAGGCGCAGATCATCTCGCTGATCAAACGGCTCGGCCGCGATCACGGCACCGCCGTGATGCTGGTGACCCACGACATGGGCGTGATCGCCGAGACCTGCGACCGTGTCGCCGTGATGTATGCCGGCCGCGTCGCCGAGATCGGCCCGGTGCAGGAGGTCATCAGGAACCCGCTGCATCCCTACGCCAAGGGCCTGATGGGCGCGATCCCGACGCTCGCAGGCGAAGACAAGCGGCTGGTGCAGATCCCAGGCTCGATGCCGCGGCTGTCGGCGATCCCGCCCGGCTGCTCGTTCAATCCGCGCTGCAACGTCGCCTTCGACCGTTGCCGCATCGACCGGCCGGAGCCGCTGCGGCAGGGCACGCAGGCGGTCGCCTGCCATCTCTATGACCGCGCGACGGAGACTGCGGCATGACCGATTTCGTCGAGGTCAAGAATCTGCGCCGGGTGTTCGACGTCTCGAAGCCCTGGCTCGATCGCGTGCTGGAGCGCGCGCCGCAGGAGTTCTTGAAGGCGGTCGATGGCGTCAGCTTCGGGATCAGGAAGGGCGAGACGTTTGCGCTGGTCGGCGAATCCGGCTCGGGCAAGACCACGGTCGCGCGGATGGTGGTCGGACTGCTGCCACCGACGTCGGGCGAGGTGATCATCGACGGCGTGTCGATGAGCGATACGCGCCAGGCCCAGGTGCGGCGCACGCTGCGACGCCGCATCCAGATGGTGTTCCAGGATCCCTATGCGAGCCTCAATCCCCGCTTTCGCGTCGACACCATCATCGCCGAGCCGATCCGCGCCTTCAACGTCATCGAGGGCGAGCGCCAGATCAAGGACCGCGTCGGCGAGCTGCTCACGCTGGTCGGCCTGCATCCGGACGATGGCCAGAAGTTTCCGCACGAATTTTCCGGCGGCCAGCGCCAGCGCATCGCGATCGCGCGCGCGCTCGCGTCCGAGGCCGAGTTCATCGTCTGCGACGAGCCGACCTCGGCGCTCGACGTCTCCGTGCAGGCGCAGATCCTCAATCTGATGCGCGACCTGCAGGACAAGTTCGGCCTGACCTATCTGTTCATCAGCCACAATCTCGCGGTCGTGCGCCACATGGCGAGCCGCATCGGCGTGATGTATCTCGGCCGCATCGTCGAGATCGCGGAGAGCCGTACGCTGTTCAACGATCCGCGCATGCCCTACACTAAGATGCTGCTCGGCGCGGTGCCGGATCTGTCGATGTCCGGCCGACAGCGCATCCCGGTCAAGGGCGAGATCCCGAATCCGATCAATCCGCCTGATGGCTGCACCTTCAACCCGCGCTGCCCCCTGGCGTTCGACCTGTGCCGGCGAGAGGCGCCCGAACTCATCGGCGGCGTCGCCTGCCATGCGGTGAACCAGCCGGCCGGCGCGGCCGTTTCCGCATGAGCAGCGTGAAGCGAAATCTGAATGAAGTCGTCATTGCGAGGAGCGAAGCGACGAAGCAATCCAGAGTCCCGTCGGAACCCTGGATTGCTTCGCTATCGCTCGCAATGACGGCAAGTGATTAGGATAGGCCAAGGGCACCATGAGCTTCATCAATCCCGATCCCTTCACCACCCGCCCCGAGATCGAGGGCACGTTCGGCGTCGTGACGTCAACGCATTGGCTGGCGACCGCCGTCGGCATGGCGATGCTGGAGCGCGGCGGCAACGCCTTCGACGCCGGCGTCGCCAGCGCCTTCGTGCTTCAGGTCGTCGAGCCGCATCTGAACGGCCCGGGCGGCGACGTGCCGATCATCCTGCACGACGTCAGGCGCGGGCGCACCGAGGTGATCTGCGGCCAGGGCCCTGCGCCCGCCGGCGCCACCATCGCGCACTACAAGAGCGAAGGCCTCGACATGGTGCCCGGCACTGGCCTCTTGGCTGCGTGCGTGCCCGGCACGTTCGAGTCCTGGATGCTTTTGCTGCGCGACTACGGCACGATGCGGCTGCGCGACGTGCTGGAGCCCGCGATCTCTTATGCGCGCGACGGCTATCCGCTGGTCGAGCGCGTCTCGGCGACGATCCAGACCGTCGAGCAGCTGTTCAAGACGCATTGGCCGACCTCCGCCGCGCTCTATCTGCCGAATGGCGAAGTGCCGAAACCCGGCACGTTGTTCACCAACCCCCAGCTCGCAGAGACCTACGCGCGGATTCTCGCCGAGGGCGAGAGCGCTGGTGCTGATCGCGACGCCCAGATCGAGCGCGCGCGGAAAGCCTGGTCGCAGGGTCTTGTTGCCGAGGCGATCGACCGCTTCTGCCGGACCCAGGAGGTGATGGACGTCTCGGGATCGCGCCACAAGGGCGTGCTCACCGCTGACGACATGGCACGCTGGCAGCCGACCATCGAGGCGCCGCTCACTTACGACTACGGCCGCTACACCGTGTGCAAGGCCGGCGTGTGGAGCCAGGGCCCGGTGCTGCTGCAACAGCTCGCGCTGCTCAAGGGCTTTGCGCTCGACGGCATCGATCCCACCGGCCCCGACTTCATCCATTGGCAGATCGAAGCCGCCAAGCTCGCGTTTGCCGACCGCGAGGCGTTCTACGGCGATCCTGCTTTCGCCGATATCCCGATACAGACGCTGCTGTCCGACGCCTATAACGACGAACGGCGCAATCTGATCACGGACAAGGCCTCGCTGGAGCTGCGGCCCGGCGCGCTCGAAGGCTACGGCGCGAAGGTGGAGATGCGTCAGGCCCAGGGCCACCGCGAAGCCGTCGGCGCGATGGGCTCGGGCGAGCCGACCGTCGGCCGCTTCGGCGAGGTGCGCGGCGACACCGTGCATTTCGACATCATCGACCGCGACGGCAACATGATCTCGGCGACGCCCTCCGGCGGCTGGCTGCAGTCCTCGCCGGTCATCCCCGAGCTCGGCTTCTGCCTGGGGACTCGCGCGCAGATGTTCTGGCTCGAAGAAGATCACCCTGCCGCGCTCGTGCCCGGCAAGCGTCCGCGC
The DNA here is from genome assembly GCA_049802835.1 of Bradyrhizobium sp. Lineage (GTDB taxonomy): Bacteria > Pseudomonadota > Alphaproteobacteria > Rhizobiales > Xanthobacteraceae > Bradyrhizobium. The sequence goes on along the minus strand of JBARNF010000368.1, from coordinate 310 downwards.
ACGACGCTGTCGCCGACCATGGCACTGCGCGACGGCGAGCCCTACGTCGCCTGGGGCTCGCCCGGCGGCGACCAGCAGGACCAGTGGAACACGCAGTTCTTCCTGCGCCACGTCCATGCCGGCATGAACCTGCAGCAATCGATCGACGCGCCGGCGTGGCACTCCGAGCACTTCCCGATCTCGTTCTGCCCGCGCACCGCGCGCCCCGGCGTTCTCGTGGTCGAGAACCGCGTGCCGAAGGCCACCGTCGAGGAGCTGCGCCGCCGCGGCCATGTCGTCGAGGTCGGGCCCGACTGGTCGGAGGGCCGAC
>JBARNF010000367.1:0-17403 GCA_049802835.1 Bradyrhizobium sp. | reverse complement strand
TCGGCGGTGTCGACATAGACGTCCTCGACGGGCACGCCGAGCGTCTCGGCGCAGATCTGCCGCGTCACCGACTTCATGCCCTGCCCGAGATCGATCGAGGACAGCGCCACCGTGAACTTGCCGCTGGGGTTGGAATGCACCAGCGCCTGGCTCGGATCGCCGCCAAGGTTCATGCCGATCGGATAGTTGATCGCCGCCATGCCGCGGCCGCGGTGCCTGGTCATGTCAGCGCCTCCTGGTTCCGAACACCGACGAGAACCGCGTTGCGCCATGCACCGGAGATGGTGCGGGGCTCTGCGGCGGCGGTGGCGGCGGCTCTGGAGGCGGAGAGATGGGAAGCCCGCGATCGTAGCTGGTGCGCTGCTGCGCCGGCGCGGGCCGCGCACTCACCGACTCACGCGGCGTGGAAGGAACAGCTGCACGCGCACCGCCGCCATCCTTGCGCGACGACATCCGCCGGAATTCCTCGCGGATCGGCCATTTGGCTTTCTCGGCCGCAACCTGCACGCATTCGATCAGCGCGGTGTTCTTGGCCTCGCGCCGGTGCGCCTTCATGTCGCCGTCCCGGTACGCATTCAAAATTCGAAACTCCATCGGGTCCATGCCGATCAGATGCGCGAGCTTGTCCATCTGGCATTCGAGGGCGAAGTCCATGCCTGTGATGCCGAAGCCGCGCATCGCGGTCGCCGGCGTGCGGTTGGTGTAGACGCAGTAGACATCGCCATGAACGTTCGGGATCGTATAGGGACCAGGCAGATGCGCGGCGCATTTGACCACCGCATAGCTCGACAGCCGGGTGTAGGCGCCGGAGTCGAAATAGCCACGGATCTGGCGCGCGACGATGCGGCCGTCGCGCATGACGCCGTCCTTGACGTAGATGCGCTCGGCGCCGCGGGGCGGCCCGAACTGCATCTCCTCCTCGCGCCCGAGCATGTAGCGCACCGGCCGCCCCGTCAGTATCGCAGCGAGAATGGCGAGCGGCTCGGTCAGCGTGTCGACCTTGCCGCCGAAGCCGCCGCCCACCGTGCCACCGATGAAGTGGAAGGTGTTCGACGGCAGGTCGAGGATCTTGGCGCAGGTGTCGAGCGAGAAGAACAGCGCCTGGGTCGAGGTGTAGACGACATAGCGCCCGTTGGTGTCAGGCGCGGCGATCGAGCCGTTGGTCTCGACCGGCGCATGCTCGATCGGCGACATCTGGTAGCGCTGCTCGAGCACGTGATCGGCGCCGGCAAAGCCGCGCTCGACATCGCCGAAGCGAAGCTTCTGGTGATCGTAGCGGTCGTGATAGGTGAACGTGTTCTTCGGATAGGTCTCGTTGACAACAGGCGCACCGGGCTTGAGCGCCTCCTCGACGTCGAACACTGCCGGGAGCGTCTCGTAGTCGACATGCACTTTGGCCGCCGCCTCCGCCGCCGCGCGCGGTGTGTCGGCGACGACGGCGACGATCGGCTCGCCCTTGTAGCGGACCTTGTCGACGGCGAGCGTCGGCTCGTCGTCCTTGCCGAAATTGATCAGGCTGAGCAGCGTATTGAGATTGCGCGCCACGTCGCTGCCACGGATGATCCGCCGCACGCCTTCGCTGCGCTCGGCCTCGCTGGTGTCGATGCGGCGCAGCCGCGCATGCGGCTGCGTCGACCTGACGACCTTCAGATGCAGCATGCCCTGCAGCCTGTGGTCGTTGAAATAGGTCGAGGTCCCCGTGACATGGCCCAGCATGTCCTGACGCTGGGTGCCCTTGCCGACCTCGTTCAGATTGTCGTCGCGCTCGTCGGCGAAAATGTCCTTGCGCAATTCCAGCATGGCAATCTCTCCTCAAGCGCTCGCGCGCAGCGACGCGGCCGCCGCCAGCACCGCGTTGATGATCGGCTCGTAGCCGGTGCAGCGGCAGATATTCCCCGAGATCGCCTCCACCACCTGCTCGCGGCTCGGCTGCGGATTCTTGTCGAGCAGCGCCTTCGCCGCCATCAGCATGCCCGGCGTGCAGTAGCCGCATTGGGCGGCGAAGCCTTCCGCGAACGCCCGTTGCAGCGGATGCAGGTTCGGCCCGGTCTTGATGCCGTCGAGTGTCTCGACCGCGCGGCCCTCGACCGCTTCTGCAAGTGTGAGACAGGAGAGATGAGCATCACCGTCGATCAGCACGGTTCAGGCGCCGCAGCCGCCCTGCCCGCAACCGAACTTCGGCGTCACGTCGCCGATCATCTCGCGCAGCACGAACAGGAGATTGGTGCCGCCGTCGACGAACAGCGCGACGTCGCGGCCATTGTGACGGAACTGAAGTGGAGTCTTGGCCATGGTCTAGCTCTCCTGTCCCGACAGCAGCCGCCGCAGATGCACGCCGACCACCTCGCGGCGATACCACGCGCTGGCCAGGGAATTGTCGGCCGGCGCGGTCCCCTCGCTCGCAGCAGCGGCCGCTGCGCTGATCGCCGTCGCGTCGAGCGGCCGGCCTTCGAGCGCGCGCTCGGCTGCCTTGGCACGCATCGCGGTCGGCGCCATCGAGCCCAGCACGATCCGGGCACCGGTGACGCGGCCCCCGCTGAGCGGAAGATGCGCGGCGAATGTGATGACCGATCCGCCCTTCGGCTTGATGCGGGCGATCTTGCGGTAGCGGAACGCATCGGCCGACGCCGGCCTGATGCAAGACACCGCGACGACCAAGGCGCCGGCCTGACGGTCGCGCGACTGAAGAAACTCCTCCAGTGGCATGTCCCTCACGCCGAAGCTGCCCTGCACGGAGACCATGCCGTCGAGCGCCAGCAGCGACACGGTGAAGTCGCCGAACGGCGCCGGCGCGAACAGATTGCCGCCGACGGTGCCCATGTTGCGGACGGCCGGTCCACCGATCGAGCGCGCCGCCGGATGCAGGAAGGTCAGCTCACGTTCAGCGAGCACACGCGCAAACGTGACGCCGGCGCCGATCCGGATGCGCGCGCCCGCTGCGTCGATGCCCTGCAGGGTGCGATCCGTGGCGCGGATCACCGTAGAAATCGAGACGTCGCCCTCGTTGAGATCGCGCATCACCAGCGTGCCGCCGCCGAGATAGCGCGCAGCGCGATCGGACGACAGCGCCGACGCCGCCTCACTCACTGCCTGAAACGTCTTCACCGTGACCGGCATCGGTTCACCTCTTGCTCATGCCGCCTGCCTCAGATGCGATCGGATCGCGTCGAAGCCGGCCTGGTAGATGTCTTCCGCGACCATGCGCGTGAGCGCCTCGGACTGCTCCGGTCGCGTCGTGAAACGGCACTCCCAGTGCCAGAACGTGCGGTCGCCGTCGGTGACCGGCAGCAGCCGGATATGGGCGACGTAGTTGAACAGCTGGATCGGCGTATCGAGCAGGCAGTAGCTGAAAGTCTGTTCGAGGTCCGACAGCGCCAGCAACTGCTCGCGCAGCTCGGAGCCGTCCTTGAGGCGAAACCGTCTGACGCAGCCGATCTTGTCGGAAGATTGCGCGCGCTCGATCGACGATGTCGCGACCGCTGGGTGCCAGCGATCATGGCCGTTGAAATCGCGCAGCACGTCCCACACCAGCGCAGTCGGCGCGTCGATGATCGTGCTCCTGACGACATGTGGCACGGCTCAGCCTCCGAAGCCGCGCTTGAGCGCATCGAAGCCGCCCTGGAACACACCGCCCCCGATCGAGGCGACCAGATCGGCCTCGCGCTCCGGCGCGCAATCGAACTCCGCGGTCCATTCCAGAAAGGTCTTGTCGCCGTCCGTCACCGGCGTCAGCCTGAGCGTCGCGACGTAGTTCGTCACCCCCATCGGCGATTCAAGAATCGAGTAGGTGCAGAACATGTCGTAGTCCGACAGACCGAGCAGCTTCTCGCGAATGCGGTCGCCATTGCGCAGCCGGAAGTCTCTGACACAGCCGATCTTGTCGGCCGGCTCACCGCCTTCGATGCGGCTCTCCGCGATCGCGGGATGCCAGTTCGGCAGCCCGTTGAAGTCGCGCACGCGCGCCCACACCCGATCGTTGCGAGCATTGACGACGGTGGAGACGTAGACCCTCGCCATGGCGCCTCACCCCTTCTTGCGCGGGCCGCGGTCGGCCGGCGGCTCAGACGGGCCGCCATCGCCAGACCCACCTCCGCCACCCGTCTCCTTGCGCGCGGAGGTCTCCTTGCGGATTCCCTGCATGTCGCGGGCCTCACGGATCAGGCCGGGCATCTTGGAGAGGCTGCCGCCCTCGACGCCGATGTCCGCCAGGATGGAATCGATCAGCGGCGCCTGGACGCGATAGCGCAGCGCGGAGTCGATCACCTCGTCGGTCGCGCTGCGGCCACCATTGCCGTTGCCGCCGTGGCCATTGAGGCCGTCGACCTGGAGAATGCGGATGCCCTCGATCTTCTCCATCGGCTTGACGCTCTCGCGCACGATGCCCTCGATGCGGTCGAGCAGCTTGCGCCGGAACAGCGAATAGCGCGCCTGGTCGGTCAGCACGTTCTCGGCCTCGTTGAGCAGCTTCTGCGCCTCGGCTTCCACCGCCGCGCGGACGCGCTCGGCCCCAGCCGCGATCTTGGTTTCCTCGGCCTGCTTCTCGGCGAGCAGCACCTCGATGGTCTTGCGGCGCCGCGCGATTTCGCTCTCGCGCGCCGTGACCACCTTCTCCGTCGCCTCGGTGGCGCGGGTCCGCGCTTCCTCGGCGGCGACCTTGGCGGCCGATTCCTCGAGCGACTTCTGATACAGCGCGATCGCCTTTTCCATCAGCGCAGTCTCGACGTCCTTCTCTCTGGAGACCTCGAGCTTGCGCAATTCGCGCTCACGGCCGATGCGGGCCTCGTCCAGGCCGCGATCGGAGGCAATGCGCGCGCGCTCGACCTCCTCGCGCGCGGCGATCTCGGCTTCCTGCAGCGCCTGGACACGGCCGACCTCGAGCTGCTCGATGGACCGGCGGCGCCCGAGCCGCGCCGCTTCGAGCGCCTGCTCGCGCGAGACGTCGGCCGTTTCCACCTGGCGGCGGGCCACGATCTCGGCTTCCTTGACCTGCCGGTCGGCATCGATGCGCTCGGAGCGCTTGGCCGCGAGCTCGATCACCCTGATCTCATCGGCGAGCTCGATCGCCTTCTTCTGATCGATGTTGAGCACCTCGCGCGTCCGCGACGAGGCGATGCGTTCTGCTTCCAGCGCCAGATCGACTTCGATGCGGCGTCGTTCGACGGATTCGCGCCGCTTCAGATCGGCCGCCTCGACGGCTTCCGTGCGCGCGATTTCGAGGCTCCGCGTCTCCTTCTCCGAACGGATCCGCTTCTCGGCGACAGCCTGCTCCTGCGCGATGCGAGCCGCCTCGATCGCCTCGCGCGAGGCGATGTCGGCCTCCTCGATGGTCCTGATGCGCGCAATCTCCAGCGCGCGGACCCGCTCCTCCTGCCCGATGCGGCTCGCTTCCGTCGCCTCGCGCGCGGCGATGCCGGCGATCTCGATCCCCTGGTTATGCTCGATCTCCAGCTTGCGCGTCGCATGCTCGGCCGTGATGCGCTCCGCCGACAGCGCCTGCTCGCGCGCGATCCGCGCGGCTTCGACCGCCTTCTGCGCCGCGATCTCGGCCTCCTGGATGTTGCGCACCTGTGCGATCTCGGAGGCACGCGTCCGCTCGTCGGAGCTGATCCGCTCGAGATTGACGGTCATGGTCTGCGCGATCCGCGCCTTCTCGGTCGCCTCGCGCGCCGCGATCTCGGCCTCTTCGATCGCGCGGGTGCGTTCGATCTCGCGGCGCCGCGTTTCCTCGTCATTGGCGATGCGAGCATCGGAGACCGCGCGATCCTGCTGGATTTTCGCTTTCTCGACCGCCTCGCGGGCCGTAATTTCCGCCTCCTCGATCGTCCGTGTCCGCTCGATGTCGCGCTGACGCACGTCGCGCTCCGACTCGATGCGCGCGGAGTCGATCGCCCGCTGATTGGCGATCCTGGCCTTCTCGATATCTTCGCGCGCAAGCAGCTCGCGTTCCTCGACCGCGCGCGTGCGCTCGATCTCGCGCTGCCGCGTGTCGCGCTCGGCCGCGATCCGCGCCTCGGCGATGGTCAGCTCGTTGGCGATGCGGGCCTTCTCGATCGTCTCGCGCGCCGAGATCTGCGCCTGCTCGGCCTCGGTCTCGCGCAGTGCCCTCTCGCGCGCCACTTCCGTCCGCTGCAGCGCGCGGCGCATCTCGATATCGCGCTCCTGGTCGAGGCGAGCCGTTTCGCTCTCGCGCTCGATATCGAGCGCCTCACGCTCCGCTTCGAGATTGCGGGTGCGGATCTTGATCATCGAATCCTGCTCGATGTCGTTGCGCAGCTTGCGCCTGCTCTCGATATCCTCCATCAGCCGGGTCAGGCCTTCGGCGTCGAACCGGTTCGACGGGTTGAAGAATTCGAGATCGGTCTGGTCAAGATCGGTGATCGCGACCGACTCCAGCTCGAGGCCGTTCTGCGCCAGCGCCTCGGCTGCGGCCGCCTTGACGCGTCCGACATAATCGCCGCGCTGCTCGTGCATCTGCTCCATCGTCATCTCCGCCGCAACCGCACGCACGGCAGAGATGAACTTGCCGGACAGCAACGCGTGCAGTTTTTCCGGTTCGAGGGTGCGACGGCCAAGCGTGGCGGCGGCGATCGACACGGCCTCGCGGGTCGGCTGAACGCGAACGTAGAAGTCGGCCTCGACGTCGACCCGCATCCGGTCGCGCGTGATCACGGCGTCCTGTCGCGCGCGCGTGATGCCCATCGGCAGCACGTTCATGTTGACCGGCGTAGTGTCGTGGATAAACGGCAGCACGAAAGCGCCGCCATTGATCACGACGCGCTCGCCCATGAAGCCGGTCCTGACGAAAGACACCTCCTTCGAGGAACGGTGGTACAGCCAATTGACGATGTAGACGGCGACGACGATGACGATGATCGCGACGATCAGCCACAGGATCAGCTCACCGATCAGAGCTCCGGACATGCAGTTCCTCCCTCAGTCTCTGCTCCGAACGACGTAGCGCCGGGCGCCATCGCCGTCGGATCTCGTGTTGTCGTCTCAGACGCGGCGCGGCCGCGAGCTGATCGCCTTGAAATGTCGTACCTGCTCCGTCAGCGCCCGCTCCACCGGCAGCCGCTCCATCGAGGATGCGCCGTAGAAGCCATGGCAATTCCTTGTGTTCTTCATGATGAAGTCGGCATCGGCCGGCTCCGCGATCGGGCCGCCATGCGCCAGCACCAAAATCTCGGGATTCACGCTGAGCGCGGCGGCGGCCCAGCTGTCGATCAAGCCAGGGCAATCCTCGAGCTTCGGCGCGGTCTGTGCGCCGATCGATCCGCCCGTCGTGAGGCCAAGATGGCAGACGATGATGTCGGCGCCTGCGATCGCCATTCCCGTGGCCTGGGCTTCGTTGAAGACGTAAGGCGTCGTCAGCAGATCCTTGTCATGGGCACGCGCGATCATGTCGATCTCCATGGCGTAGGAGATGCCCGTCTCTTCGAGATTGGCGCGGAAGGTGCCGTCGATGAGGCCGACGGTCGGAAAGTTCTGCACCCCGGAGAAGCCGAGCGCCTTCAGCTGATCGAGAAACACATCCATGTCGCGGAACGGATCGGTGCCGTTGACGCCGGCGAGCACCGGCGTGCTCTTCACCACGGGCAGCACCTCGCTCGCCATCTCGACCACGATCGCATTGGCGTCGCCATAAGCCATCAGCCCGGCCAGCGATCCGCGGCCGGCCATGCGGTAGCGGCCGGAGTTGTAGATCACGATCAGATCGATGCCACCGGACTCCTCGCATTTGGCCGACAGCCCTGTCCCCGCGCCGCCGCCGATGATCGGCACGCCCCGGCGCACCATGTCGCGAAATTTCTTCAGCAGCGGCGCGCGTTCATACCTCGGCATCACGTCACCTCGCCTGTCTGCGCCGGGCCGGCAGCCGCCCGAGCAAGGGCCTGACAGCGCCGATGATCGCCGCGACGAACTCATTGTCGTTGATATGATGGGGGACGCGGATCAGGCGCCGGTTAGAGGTCTGCCGCACCGTCTGTTCGAGACTGCGAAACAGCGCCTGATCGGCGTCGCGATCGAAGAACGGCTGCCCCGCCGCATCGAGCGCCGAGACGCCCTTCTCCGGCAGAAAGAAGCGGACCGGCCCGTCCATGCGGTTGAGACGCTCGCCGATCCAGCGTCCGATCTGCGCATTCTCCTCCGCGGTCGTGCGCATCAACGTGACCTGCGGATTGTGGACGTGGAACTTGCGGCCGCGATAGCGCTCCGGAATGGTCTCGGGCGCGCCGAAATTCACCATGTCGAGCGCGCCGACCGAACCGACATAAGGCACGCGGGTGCGGATGATCGCGCCGAAGCGATCCTCGGTGGCGGGAAACACACCACCCATCAGAAGGTCGCAGACCTCGGTTGTCGTGAGGTCGATCACACCGGCAAGCATGCCGGACTCCACCAGCTTCTCCATCGATCGCCCGCCGACGCCCGTGGCGTGAAACACGAGGCACTCATAGTCGCCGCCCAGCTCGGCGGCGATCTTCTGAACCGCCGGCGTGGTCACCCCGAACATCGTGATACCGATCGCCGGCCGCGGCTGTTTCGTTCGATCGATGACAGCGGATTGCTGCTGACGCGCCTTCACCATGCCGGCAATGGCATGAGCACCGTTGCCCAGCACGGCGCGCGAGATCGAGTTGAGGCCCTGGACGTCGGTGACCGAGTACATCATCGTGATGTCGGCCGGCCCGACATAGGCGCCGACGTCACCGGAGGCGATCGAGGAGACGATCAGCTTGGGCACGCCGACCGGCAGCTCGCGCATGCCCGGCGCGACCAGCGAGGTGCCTCCGGAGCCTCCGGCCGAGATGATGCCGGCGACATTGTCCTGCCGCCGCAACCAGCGTGCGAAGGCCTCGGCCATGGCGGTGACCGATGCGCCGCGATCGGGGCCAAACACGGCCGAGCCACCGCGCGCGTGGTTGAGCGCGACCTCCTGGGCCGAGACGTCGCAACTCGTGTGCCGGCCGCTGGTGGAGACATCGACCAATCGCGTGCGCAGTCCGTGGCCCGCGATGATGTCGCGGATGAAGCGCAGCTCATCGCCCTTGGTGTCGAGCGTGCCGACCACGATCACCGCCGGCGGCCCCGAAGCGACCACTGCTGCCCGCTCGCGACCAGGTCGCCCGGCCTCGTCGAGCCGGGTGACACTGATGGAAAGCGTGCGCGCCTTGGCCTCGATCTGTGCGATCGGCACCGGCTGCGACCAGCGCGTCGGCAGCGCCGGGTTGGAGACGTAGACCTTGACGGGCGCGGCCTTCGGCGCTGCTGCCGGCACGGTGCCGGCGGCGGACGGTTCTCTGGCCTGCTCCGTCCCGAGATCGGTGTCGTCCCCCGCATGCTGGCCGACGCCGAGCAGGCGCTGCTGCAGCTCGCGGTCGGCGGAAAGCCGCGCCGAATCGATGATGCGGTTGATGCGGCCATTGACCATGATCGCAACCCGGGGCGAGATCGCGGTGGCCACACCGATGTTCTGCTCGATGACGAGCACCGCCATGTCGCCATCCTGGCCGAGGCGGATCAGCATCTCCTCGAGCTGGGCGACGATCACGGGCGCCAGTCCTTCGGTCGGCTCATCCATGATCAGCAGCTGCGGATTGGTCAGCAGCGCGCGCGAGATCGCCAGCATCTGCTGCTCACCGCCGGACAGCTGACCGCCGCCATTGTTGCGGCGTTCGGCCAGGCGTGGAAACGTCTCGTAGACCCGCTCGACGGTCCAGGCGCCGCGGCGCAGGCCGGCGGCGAGCCGCAGATGCTCGTCGACGCTGAGCGAGCGCCACAGACGCCGTCCCTGCGGCACATAGCCGACGCCAAGACGCGCGATGCGCGCAGGATTGAGCCCGGTGATATCTTCGCCGCGCAGCCGCACCGTGCCGCCGCTCGGCCGCAGCAGCCCCATGATGGCCTTGCAGAGCGTCGTCTTGCCCATGCCGTTGCGACCGACCAGCGAGAACACGCCGCTGTCCAGCCGGAGATCTACACCCTGCAGCGCATGCGAATGGCCGTAGTAGACATCGAGGCCACGGATCTCGAGCGCGGGCACGGCGCGACGGACCTCATTCATGGCCGCCTCCGAGATAAAGCTCCTGCACCTCCGGATCGGATTCGATCTCGTGCGGCGCGCCTTCCTTGAAGATGCGGCCGTTGTGCATCATGGTGACGCTCTCGACCACGCGCAGCGCCACCTCCATGTCGTGCTCGATAATGATGTAGCCGATGTGCGGCGGCAGCGAGGTGAGGATCTCGACCAGCTCGCGCCGCTCGGTCGGCGACAGGCCCGCCGCCGGCTCATCGAACAGGATGAAGCGGGGCGCGCCGGCGAGAGCGAGTGCGATCTCGAGCTGCCGCTGCTGGCCGTGGGCGAGCTCAGAGACCTGCTGATCGCGGACGGACATGAGATGCACGGCTTCGATCAGGCGCTCCGTCGCCTGCATCAGCGCGTCGTTGGCGCGGGGCCGCAGCATCGAGAAGCGCGAACGCGACACGCCACGGCAGGCCAGATAGACATTGTCGCGCACCGACAGGCCGAGGAACAACGCCGAGATCTGGTAGGTCCGGCGCAGCCCGCGGCGGATCCGCTCATAGGCTGGGAAGGCGGTGATGTCCTCGCCGAAGAAGCGGATCGTGCCGGAGGTCGGCAGGAAGTCGCCGGTGACGCAATTGAACAAGGTGGTCTTGCCGGCACCATTCGAGCCCAGCACGGCGCGCCGCTCGCCAGGCCTGACCGTGATGGTGACGTCGGTGAGCGCAGCCAGCGCACCAAACATCCGCGTCACGCCGCGCAGTTCGAGGGCTGCGGTCGAGCCCAGCGCCGAGAGCCGGTCCGCCACCCTATCCATGGCCATGACCTCCCGGGGGCTTCCGCGCCTCCGCGCGCTCGCCACGGTTGCGCCACCGCTCATAGAGTCCGATGACACCGTCGGACGACCAGAACACGATGGCCAGGAAGCCGAGCCCGATCAGCAGCCGGAACCTGTTGCCGTCGAGCCCGACCTTGACCAGGAAGTCGAGCGCGAAGGTTCGCAGCATCACGAAGATGAAGGCGCCGATGTAGGGCCCGACGGGACGCGTGATGCCGCCGACCACGGCCACGATCAGAATGTCGATGCAGCGCTCGACCGCGACCGAGCCTGGCGAAATCTGCCGGTAGTTCCAGACCTGCAGCACGCCGCCAAGCCCGGCGATCAGCGCGGCGAGAGCATAGGCGGCGATCCGGTGCGCATTGACGTTGAAGCCGAGCGCCGCCATGCGCCGCGGATTGTCGCGCACGCCCTGCAGCGCCAAGCCGAACGGTGCGCGCGACAGATAGAGCACGGCGCAATAGCACAGCACGGCCACCGCCAAGATCAGGTAATAGAACGCGATATCCATGCGCCAGTCGATCCCCAGGATATGCGGGGTCGCGACCGTGTTGATGCCGGTATGGCCGTTGAAGATCGCCCAGTTCTGGTTGGTGAAATAATAGAACGCCGCGCCGATCGCGAGCGTGATCATGATCGTGTAGATGCCCTCGGTCCGCACCGCCAGGGCGCCACCCAGCGCACCGAACAGCACGGCCAGCACCAGCGCCATCGGCGTCGCCAGCCACCACGGCCAGCCCAGGCTGATATTGGCGTTGCCGCTGACACCGAACACGGCCACCATGTAGCCGGCAAAGCCTGCGACGGTCAGTTGCATCAGGCTGACCATGCCGCCATAGCCGGCGAGAAACATCAGGCTCAGCGCAATCGTCCCGAGGATCAGCGTCGTGCCGAAGATCTCGATCAGGAAGAAGCCGTTGGCGATCAGCGGCATGATCAGAAGCAAGGCCGCCACCGCCCAGGCCCAGGGCTGCTCCGTCACCGACCACACAGCGGGTTGCCGTGCAGCGCCGCCTGCCAGCACACCCTCCCGCGTCCGTGCCTCCTGGATCAGCGACATCTCATCGCCTCGCCAGCAGGCCCTGGGGCCGCAGCGCCAGCACCAGAACCATGATCAGGAAGGTCACGACGATCGCGTAGGTCGGGATGTAGACGGAGCCGAGCTGCTCGGCGAGTCCGATGATCAGCGCACCGAGCGCGGCCCCCGGAATCGATCCCATGCCGCCCACGATCACGACCACCAGCGAGGCCAGCAGGAAACGCGTATCCTCGCCGGGCGAGATCGACTGGAAGGTTCCGCCAACGACGCCGGCAATGCCGGCGAGGCCAGCGCCCAGCGCGAACACCAGCACGAACACGAGCTGGATCTGTACCCCCGTGGCGGCGAGAATGTCGCGATCGTCGACACCCGCCCGCACGATCATGCCGACGCGGGTGCGGTTGAGCGCGAGCCACATCGCGACGCCGATCACGACCGAACCGCAGAAGATCACCAGCCGCACCAGCGGATATTGCAGAAAGACCGCTTCACCCGACGACTTCATCGCCGTCATCAGCGGCAGCTGGATCGGCCCGATCAGCCAGGCCGGCGTCTGGACCTGGTAGAAGTCGCCGCCGAACGCCCACAACATCAGGTCCGCGAACACGATCGAGAGCCCGATCGTCACCATGGTCTGGCGCAGGTCCTGCCCCTCCATGCGACGAAACACCAGGACCTGCAGCAACACACCAACGATTGCGACGATGACGAAAGCGGCGACGAAGGCAAGGATCCAGGAACCGGTCGCGGTGGAGATGCCGTAGCCGACATAGCCGCCGAACAGATACAGTGAGCCGTGAGCGAGGTTGACGTTCCGCATCAGGCCGAAGATCAATGTGAAGCCGCTCGCGACGAGAAAGTACAGGCCGCCGAGCGTAATGCCGTTGAAGACGGCGTTGAGGAACACCTTCTTGCGGCCGATCGCCTCTTCGAGTCCAGGCGGCCATACCGCAAGAATGAGCCAGGCAAGAATCGCAATGGCCAGCAGGGTGACCAGCGACCAGATCGGGTGACGCTCGATCAACCGACTCACGCGCGGCTCTTTCGTGTGAGGAGCACTGCTCTGTCACGATCGCGGTGCCCCGCATGCAGCCGAAGACCGCCGCGTCTGCCGGCCATCGCCTTTCCTCCCTTGCCGGACCCATTGCTGGATCACGTTCTGCTCAGTGTAGCGGCAGACAAGAGAGTACGTTTGATCGACAGTATCTTTTCCCACCAGGGCAAGCAGCGCGACGCGTCAGGCCCGCAGCACTTTTGCAGCGCGGCGATAGTCGGTCGGCGCCATCCCGACATTGGCCGCAAAGAAGCGCGTGAAGCCGCTTTGTGAGGAAAAGCCGAGATCGAAGCCGATGTCGGCCATCGGCGACTCCGTCGCGACCAGCGCGTCCAGCGCCCGCTCCATCAGCAGCGTGTTCAAATAGAGGTTCGGTGTGACCCCGGTCTGATGCCGGAACAGGCGATAGAAATGCGGTCGCGACAAACCGGACTCCTTGGCGATGGAATCGAGCTCGATCTCGGCACAAGGGCTTTCCGACATCAACCGGATGCACTTGCGAACGCGGAAATCGGTGACGGCAGCACAGGCGCGCTGCTGCTGGAGCGGCTCTGGCCGCCGCCAGCTTTCCTCATAACAGGTATCGATCAGCTGCCGCAGCTCGCCGTCGAGGCAGCCCAGCGATGGTGCACCGCAGACGAGTGCTGCGGTGCGGCGAATGCAGCGGTCGAGTGCAACGGTCCTGCGGAAATAAGTGCGGCCAAACCAGGGGCCCTGCTCGCGCGCCGCCGACGGCGAAAACCATTCGGCATTGACGTAGAGCACGAAAAAAATGGCTCCGTTGTCAGAATCGTTCGGCATGAAATTGTGCGGCTCCCACGGATTGACCGCAACGATCCACTCCTCGCCGATCAGATAGCGCTGGTCGCAGACGTCGATGTGGGCCGGTGTCCCGCCGACGTGAAAGATCAGATGTCCCTCACGATGGGCGTGGATGTTGAACGGACGGTTCAACTGATAGACCGTCGCTCGGCCGAAACGCCCGTGGAAGACGGCGAGAGCCTTACTCATCACTTCCGTCCCGACTGTTTCTGTTCTCGCCGCAGCGTCGATCATCGTCCCGGATATTGCAAGAGACGAGACGACGCGGCCGGAGCAAGCTCCAACCGCGCTGACCGCGAACGACAAATTGGTCAGTACTTCTTACATTCGGGAACGGTCCGGCTTGGCAGACCGATCTTGGCGAATGTAGCCGGCTCGTATCCCAGCGTCTGGTTGACGTCAGGAATCACTTTCACGACCCTGCTGAACAGCGCGCCCTTGCCGTCATCGACGACCTCGGTGACGAAATTGGTTCCGATCGCCTGGCGATTGGCGTCGAGCTTGATCTTGCCGTTGGGCGCATCGATCTCGATCTTGGCCAGCGCCTCCTTGAGCTTGGCCTGGTTGTTCGACAGATCGCCGTTGACCTCCCGCAGCGCCAGGATGAGCGCCATGGTCGAGCCGTAGTAGTTGGTGGCGAGCAGCGACGGGCTCGGGAACCGCTTCTCCGGCGGGAACGAGTCCTGATAGGCCTTGACGAATTTCTGCCAGCGCGGGTCCTCCCAGGTATCGGCCTGGCCCGACGCCGCGATCGTTCCGATCAGGGCGTTCTTGGCGCTGCCCTTCGAAGACAGGATGGTCTGGTCGATCATGATCGAGCCACCCATCAAGTGCGCCTTGCCGCCGGCCTGCTGATACTGATTGAGGAAGTTGACGGCGTCGGCACCGCCGAGACCGAGGTAGATCGCATCGACATCGTCAGGAAGCGCTGCGATCACGGAGGCGAAATCCTTGGTGCCGAGTGGCACCCATTGCCGGTTGGTGACCTTGCCGCCAGCGCCGCAGAACTCCAGCACCAGGCCGAACACCTGGGTATAGATGAAGGAGTAATCTTCGCCGACCGTTGCGATCTTACGATAGCCCTTGGTCTCATAGGCATATTTGCCGAGGCCGACCTGCCATTGCGCGCCATCCATGTTGAAGCGGAAGAAGTTCGGCGCCGGATCCACATAGGTGGTTTCCTGCGCGCCGGAGGCGGCATTGACGAAGGTCAGCTCGGGATGAGTCTTGGCGAAATTCTTGACCGCGATGCCCTCGTCGCCGGACAGCGGCGACAGCAGGATCTGCACCTTGTCCTGCTCGATCAGCTTGCGCACGGCG
This sequence comes from Bradyrhizobium sp., assembly GCA_049802835.1. Classification (GTDB taxonomy): domain Bacteria; phylum Pseudomonadota; class Alphaproteobacteria; order Rhizobiales; family Xanthobacteraceae; genus Bradyrhizobium. The sequence continues at coordinate 2,306 of JBARNF010000367.1, read as the reverse complement.
CGCACCGCGGAGTCGGGCGTGGCGTCGGTCGAGGCGACGACGAATTCCAGCTCCTTGTCGCCGATCTTCTTGCCGAGCACGTTGACCGCGGTCACGTGACCGCGCATGCCGTCCTCGCCGAGCACCGTGTAGGTGCCCTCGAGCGTCGCGGTGACGCCGACCCTGATCTTCTCCTGGGCAGAGGCCGTGCCTGCCAGCAGCAATGCCGTGAGCGCAGCAAACCCCACACTTCGCATGACCATCGAACTCCTCCCTTTGTCGCCAATGACCGAAGCACCCGAATTGTGCCGGCCAGCCGTTGCTGGCCTCGTCGTGGACTTTCCCGAGCGCACCTGCATCCTGAGATGTGCCAGTGAGCCACGAGCTACGTGGAACGCTATCCGATGGCGTAGGCGACGCGTGCGTTGTCTCCGCTCCGACCTTGACGGGCAGTCTCATTTTGCATGATGCGACGCAATAGCTGGGGCGACGTCGCTGCTCGCGATGTGCACGGGCGATGCGACGGCCCTGCTGCGGATGGAGACGCCGTTGGTGCGGCGACGTCGTTTCAGCCGCGAGCGTCCGCGACGGTCGCCCCGTCGAGGAACAGCGGCAGCCGCACCACGATGCGCGCGCCGCGCGGCGCATCGCAGATCTCGATGCTGCCGCGATGCGCCTCGACGAGGGTGCGTACCACCGCCAGCCCAAGCCCTGCCCCACCCGTCCGGCGGTTGCGCGACGTGTCCAGCCTGGTGAACGGCTCCAGCATCGCCTTACGCTTGTCGGCGGGAATGCCGGGTCCGTCGTCGTCGACCATGAACACGAGTTGCTCAGCCTCGCTTCGCAGCGAAACATGCGCCAGCTGTCCGTATTTGAGCGCATTGTCGACCACGTTGGCGATGATCCGACGCAGTGCGACCCGGTCACCGAGCACCAGGAGCTCACGCGCGCCACTCTGGTCCTCGAGCCGCACCGGTGCCTGGTGTGCCAGGCGATCGTCGAGTTCGGCACGGACCAGTTCGCCGAAGGCGATGAGCTCCTGCGGCAGTTCGCCGGCGCCCGCACGGCTCGCCAGCAGCGCATCGTCGAGCAGCCGGATCATGTCGGAGATGTCGACCGCCGCGCGCTGCCGCTCGGCGTCATCCGGAATCTGGTCGACCCGCAACCGGAGCCGCGTCGCGAAGGTGCGCACGTCATGTGCGATGCCGCCGACCAGTGCCATGCGGGCCTGCATCAGCTCGACCAGCCGGTCCTGCAGCCGCCCGAATGCGGTGACGACCGCCCGAACCTCCGGGGCATTGCGCCGCACATCGGGTAACGGCACCGGCGCCCCCGCAAGATCGACCCGGTCGACCGCAGCAGCGAGGCGCGCGAGCGGCCGCGTCTCGCGCTGCATGATCAGGAGCGCCAGCAGCGCGACCACCGTTCCGAACAGGCCCGCGCCCAACCCGACCGGCAGGCCCTGCTGTGTCAGGACCAGCGAGGATCGGGAATCGATGACGAGGACATCGCCGCCGTTCAGGCCGACGCGAAACTCCAGGGCATTCTGCGGCGCGCGTGCGAGCCGCGGCATCCATCGGCCGTCCGGCTCCGGGACCGTCGCGATCGCCAGAGGGCGCCCGCCGAGCGCTCCGGCATAGGCCTCCCGCAATTCCTGCTTGATGGCGACCGGTCCGGGATCGCTGCGCGGCAGCCGCAGCGCCGCGTCAGGCTCGATCAGCCGAACCTCGAAGCGGTCCGAGGACACCGCGTCGAGGATCCGGCCCTGCTCGCGACCTGGCGTTCGCTCGATGAGTTCGGCCAGTGCGGCGAGCCGCGCCGGCTGCGGATAGGCGTCCTCCATCTCGGCGGTGCGCGTCCGATAGAAGCGCGCCAGTGTTCCGATCCAGATCACCAGCAATCCGATCACGACGATCAGCCCGATGCGCATCGCGAGCGTCAGCCGCATCATCACGACACCGGCCTCACCGTCGCCGTGAACAGATACCCGCCGTTGCGCACTGTGGTAATCAGGCTCGACCCTGGGCTGGCCGTCTCGAGCTTGCGCCGCAGCCGCGAGATCAGCATGTCGACGGTACGATCGAACGGGTCGGCGGAACGGCCGCGCGTCCAATCGAGGATCTGGTCGCGGCTCAACACGCGCCGCGGCCGCTGCACGAAGCAGGCGAGCAGATCGAACTCCGCCGAGGTCAGCTGTATCGATGTGTCGAGCGCGGCGCCGGTGACGTCGATGCTGCGCGCATCGACATCGATCACGAAGCGGTCGAAGGCAAAGCGGCGGCTGACGGCGCGCTGCGGGCCCGCCTGCGCGCGCCGCAGCAGGGCCC